>CACZIP010000279.1 GCA_902781245.1 uncultured Coriobacteriaceae bacterium
GATTCGATATGGAGCTGTCAAAGTGCGCGATCCTACTAGTCAAAACTTTCCGGAAAACTTGCTCTAAGGGTCTTGACTACTCATAGCTGGTCTCCTTAAGAAGCGTACCTTCCCAAGTTCAGAGCAAACATTTCCGAATCCGAACTTGTTGCACCAATAATAGCCACTTTTATTTGTGCATATAATCCAATCTTGGAGTACGTGCAAAATACTTCTGCCAATTGCTACAATGCTCGCATGAATCGGGAAATTATCAACACTCTCAACCACCTGAACGCAACGTTTTACCACGAAAACAGCGAATCGTTCGACCGAACGCGCCAGAGCGCATGGCCAGGATGGGAGCGTGTTGTCAAGGAGTTGAAGAGCAACGACGACCTGGATGTCTTTCGCCTGCTTGATGTTGCATGCGGAAATATGCGGTTCGAGAAATACTTGCTCGAGTGCTTACCCGACATCAAGCTGCAAGCCATATGCGTCGACTCATGCGACGAGCTTGCCATCTCTATCGACGGATGCGAGTACCGCAACTGCGATATCGTTTGCAATCTCGCGTCTGGCACACCGCTGGACAGTTTCTGGGACCACAACTATGACATGGTCGTGTCATTCGGCTTCTTCCACCACATCCCGAGCGCACAGCTTCGACTGCGCTTGCTTGAGGAGCTCGTTGCCGCGACCAAGCCGAATGGTCTTGTCGCCATCTCGCTTTGGCGTTTCGCGGACAACGAAAAGGTGCGTGCGAAAGCCGAGCGCACGACTGCCGAGGCACGCGCAGCTTTGTCGCTTGCCGAGCTTGAAGATGGCGACTATCTGCTCGGATGGAACGATGTTCCCGGTGCGTACCGTTACTGCCACAGTTTCGCTGATTCGGAGATCGAGAGTCTCATCGCGGATGTTGCAAACTGCGCGCTCTTAGTCGACCGATTCAAGGCCGATGGCCGCACTGGTGATTCGAACGAATACCTCGTCTTCCGCAGATGAATTGAATGCAACACGTCGTGAAAGACATACTGGATGCACTTCGCGAAAGCGAGATGCTCGATGCTGCGCAGCTCGACCGCATCGTCCGCGCGCATAGCAAGCGCGCCCACGACGGCCGGCGCATCTTCGCGAAGAAACACATCCTCCCCTATTACCTGCGCGTCAAAGCCGAAGGCGGCACCATTTGGGAGTCGTGGAACGTCGACGACGAGCTCGATGCAAGATTCTTGCGCACGTTACAGATGAAACCACGGAGAACAGCTTCGGGTGTGGCGACGATCACCGTCATCACGAAGCCGTGGCCCTGCGCGAACAATTGCATCTACTGTCCGAACGACCCGCGCATGCCGAAGAGCTATCTAAGCGACGAGCCTGCCTGCCAGCGGGCTGAGCGATGCGGATTCGACCCATACCTCCAGGTTGCGAGCCGTCTGCGCACGCTGCAACAGATGGGGCATGCCACCGACAAGATCGAGCTCATCGTTCTGGGCGGCACATGGTTCGACTATCCAACTGAGTATCGGTCGTGGTTCATTGCGGAGCTGTTCCGCGCATGCAACGATAGCGACGACGTGCGCGAGCAAGCACTCGAGCAGTCGATTGGCTGTACGTCGGAAGCGGTAGCTATTGATGCATCAAGTCGCGACAAAACCGTCGAGCGGGAAACCCTATCGCACTTGCACGCAACCAACGAGCATGCAGCACACCGCGTCGTCGGCTTGGTTGTGGAAACGCGCCCCGACACCATCACGATCGAACGCTTGACAGAGTTGCGTGCGCTCGGCTGCACGAAAATCCAAATGGGCATCCAATCCGTTGACGCAGACATCTTGAAAGCAAACGGACGTCGCGAGCAGCCTGATACCATTCGCCATGCCTTCGAGCTTGCGCGCCTTTTCGGCTTCAAGACGCACGCTCATATCATGCTTAACCTATTTACCGCAACGCCTGAAAGCGACAAGCGTGACTATCGCACCTTCGTGACCGATGAGGCTTATTGCCCCGATGAGATCAAGCTATACCCATGCGCGCTCGTTGCAGGCACGCAGCTTGTCAAGCGCTACGAGGACGGCTCATGGCGGCCCTACACCGAAGATGAGCTCATCGATGTACTGAGCTCCGACATGATGGTCACCCCGCCTTACACGCGCGTCTCGCGCATGATTCGCGACATCTCGGCAAACGATATCCTCGTGGGCAACAAGAAAACAAACCTGCGGCAACTCGTGGACCAACATCTCGAGTCAATTGACGCTTCAGTTGAGGAGATCAGGTTCCGTGAAATCAGCACCGGCAATGTCAACACGGACGAGCTCGTACTGGACGAAGTGGCGTACACGACGACGGCCACTGACGAACGCTTCCTCCAATGGGTGACCCCCGAAGGAAAGATTGCAGGATTCCTGCGGCTTTCGCTTCCCCATCGCGATGCCGTCGAACGCTATGGGGACGAGCTGCCCATCAAATCCGATGAAGCCATGATTCGCGAGGTACACGTATACGGGTTCGCAACCAAAATCGATGCCGAAGGCCGCTCAGCCCAGCACCACGGTCTTGGCCGAATGCTCATCGAACGCGCATGCCAAATCGCGCGTGAATCCGACTACCGCGCCATCAACGTAATCAGCGCCGTTGGCACACATGCGTACTATCGCAAGCTTGGCTTCGCGGACAACGGTTTGTACCAGCAGAAGAACCTTCTTGCGTAAATCATCAGCTGTATTTGCAGAAACGACTTAGAGCGCGGCTTTGATGGCGGCCAGCAGGTCGTCGAACTCCTCGAACGCCTGAAGGTCCGGCTTGTCTGCAATGATCGCCTCGGTCGAGCGTAACAGGAAGCCAGCCTTCGATGCGCGAATCATAGCTA
>CACZIP010000280.1 GCA_902781245.1 uncultured Coriobacteriaceae bacterium
GTCGAAGAAGAGCGCGCTGAGCGCGAGGGCGATCTTTCACGCGCGTCCGAGTTGCGCTATGCGACCATCCCGGCGCTGCGTCAGAAGCTCGCCGAAGCCGAGCGCGTGCTCAACGAGCGCCAGGAGGACGGAGCCATCCTGAAGGAAGAAGTTTCCGAGGAAGAAGTGGCCGAAGTCGTCAGTGCGTGGACGGGCATTCCGGTCAGCAAAATGATGAAGGGCGAGATGGAAAAGCTCGTCGACCTCGAGGCGCAACTGCACAAGCGCGTCGTTGGCCAGGACAAAGCGGTCAACGCCGTAGCCGGTGCCATCAGGCGCAACCGTGCTGGCCTTTCCGACCCTGACCAGCCTATCGGCTCGTTCCTGTTCCTCGGTCCGACGGGCGTTGGCAAGACCGAACTTGCGAAAGCGCTTGCCGAGTACCTGTTCGATACCGAGAAGGCCATGATCCGCATCGACATGTCCGAGTACATGGAGAAGTTCAGCGTGCAGCGGCTCATCGGCGCCCCTCCGGGATATGTCGGCTACGACGAGGGCGGCCAGCTCACCGAGGCCGTGCGCCGCAGGCCCTACAGCGTCATCTTGCTAGACGAAATTGAGAAAGCACATCCGGATGTGTTCAACATCCTGTTGCAGGTGCTCGACGACGGCCGTTTGACCGACGGCCAGGGACGTGTGGTCAGCTTCAAGAACGCGATCATCATCATGACGAGCAATGTCGGCTCGCAGTTCATCCGCGAGTTCTCTGAGCAGGGTGACGAGGAGACCAAGCAGCACGCCATCGATGAGGCATTACGTGCAACGTTCAGGCCCGAGTTCCTGAACCGTATCGACGATATCGTCACGTTCGACGCGCTGTCGATCAGCGATATCGAGCCGATCGTGGAGCTCCAGCTCGCCGACGTGCGCAAGCGTCTCGAGGATCGCCGCGTCACGCTCGACGTCACGCCGGCAGCCTTGGAATCGCTTTCCATCGACGGTTACGATCCCGTTTTCGGAGCCCGTCCGCTCAAGCGCCTCATCCAGCGTGAAGTAGTCGACCGTATTGCCGAGCAGGTTGTGCGCGGCAACCTCATGGAGCGCGATCACGTGCTCATCGACGTCGATCCCGAGGGTGGTTACGTCTGCAAGGTCGAGAAGCCGCTTGACCTGGACTTTGATACCCTCCTGCAATAAGAAATCTGAGAGTGGGGGCAGTCCCCGCTCTCAGGTTATAATAGTCCGGCTAATGAAACGATGATGACAAGGGGGCCATTGTGGCAGACCAGGACCAAGTAGTTGAGATCCCGCTGTTGCTCGAGAACGTTTTGCGCTTCAGCATCAATCAGGCGCGTGACCGCATGCTCGAAGGCGAGGCCATCGAGCCGTTTACCGCTCTTGCGGTTGGCGATACGCTGTTCTTCGAAGTGCAGGAAGGCAATACGCCTGATGAATGCTTCGCGGCAGCGCGCAAGACCGTCGCCAATGCGAAAGGTGCTCGCACCTACGGGTTCTGCTACGACGGTTTCATCGACACCGATATGGGCCAGACCGACGCGATCATCGCCCAGGGCGGCATGCCGGGTGAGCCGTACGGCCATGCGATCGGCTTGATCTACAAGGTCGACAAAGAGGGCAACCTCAAATTCCACAAAGAGCCGATTTACGTCGGACCGTGCCAAAACTACATGCTCACACTCGAGTCGATTGTTGGCGAAACGCCCGAGAAACCTGCGGAAACGCCGACAGAGGCAGATGAAGCCGCGGACTCCGAGGAAACGGCACAGGAAGAATAGCCCTCGCACAGGGAGCTATTACAGAAAAAACCGCGACGGGCGAGCGACAATATGTCGCCGCCCGTTTGCTTTATGGGCGAATCAAGTTGGCGCAATACGGAACGCAACACGGTCCGGTTGCGGTTGCGCCAATGGATTACGTCGGTATCGTAGCAGGCGTTCCGCAAGGTGCCGTTCGTTGAAAACTCGGAGCGTGCGGCACCATGTTGGAACCGGGATGGCGTGGTGATAGCGTGACGTTTTAGCGTCCAATGTGGAAATTATTGTGAAGGACGTAAGCGTTTGCTAAAATGAGCAGGCTGTTTTTTACCTGCCTCGGTGCAAGCTTTCACCAGCCGAGGCCGTCTAGTCCAAAGGAGGTGAGCTGATGAAGGCTTACGAACTGCTGTTTTTCGTTGCTCCGACTCTCGAGGAGGAAGCCCGCGCTAATGTGATGGGCCGCATCGAGAACGTCATCACCGCAGGTGAGGGCACCGTCGACAATGTCGATAACTGGGGCAAGCGCAAACTTGCGTACGAGATCAACAACCTGTCCGAGGGTGATTACATCCTCATCGACTTCCATGCTAATCCCGACCACATCGCAGAGCTTGATCGCATTCTGCGCATCAACGACAACGTCCAGCGCCATATGATCGTGGCTCGCGCGGACCGCGACTAATCGGAAAGACTGCCCGCATGTGCGGGCACATGGTAGGAAGAGGTACGAACATGAGCATCAATCGAGTGATTATAAGCGGCAATCTCACGCGCGATCCGGAGCTTCGTCGCACGCAGTCTGGCATGGCCATCATGTCGTTCGGCGTCGCTGTGAACGACCGTCGTCGCAACCAGCAGACGGGCGAGTGGGAGGACTACGCGAACTTCGTCGATTGCACGATGTTCGGCAACCGCGCAGAAAGCCTGTCGAACTACCTCTCGAAAGGCACCAAGGTGGCCATCGAGGGCAAGCTCCGCTGGAGCCAGTGGGAGCGCGACGGCCAGAAGCGCAGCAAGCTCGAAGTCATCGTCGACGAGCTCGAGTTCATGTCTTCGCGCGATCGCCAGCAGGGTGGCTATCAAAACAATGGCAGC
>CACZIP010000281.1 GCA_902781245.1 uncultured Coriobacteriaceae bacterium
GAATTCGAAATCAATGTGTAGCCCGCGATGCCCGTCGTTTTCTGATAGGCCTTCGAGAAACCGCCGTCGATCCTCAGTACATGGCCATTGCACATGACCGGGTCTTCGCCGTCCTTGACCTTGACGGGAACATGACCGCAGACGATGCGCGACACGGCGGGGTCGAGTCCGAAATCCCTGAAGATTCCGGCCATGACCTCCTCGTTGTCGAGGAACGAGTAGAACGGGTTCTTCACCTCGACGCGCGCTTCCTTCTCGGCGATGAGGTAGAGCTCGAACGTGGCCATCTTACTCTTCGAGAACAAGGGAGACCCGGGAGCGAGCCACAGCCACCACATGATGTCGGCGCCACGCTTGCGCATAATGGGATCGGTGCTGTTGTAGCCAGCGCGCACGAGTCCTTCGAGCACCTCGTAGAGCTCTTTGCCCTTGTAGCGCTTGCCGTAAACGTCGACCTCCATGAGCGAGCCGTCCTCGTTGAGCGGCACGCCGGCATGGAACAGCAGGCAGTTGTTGGCTTCTTTGTAGAGCGAACCAACTTCAAGGAAGATGTGCATGTGCCGCTGCAGCTTCTCGCTGCCGATGAACGCCTGCACAAGGCGGTCCATGACCTCTTCCTCTTCTGGCGTGAGACGGAACGGGTCGGTGGGGTCGATTGTCGGGAACACTTTGTCGATGAGCTCGTATTCTTTGCCGTCGACGACAACCGTGCCTTTTTCGTAGTCGATCTTGTCGAGCAGTTTGCGATCCTGCAAACCAAAGCTCGGGTTTTCATCGATGAGCTGTGCTTCGACCTTGAACTGCAAAATGGCAATGGCCTTTTGAATCTTGATGTTCAAATCAAGTTCGGCAGGCGGAAGATCGGGGTCGCCTTTCAGCCCGAATGCGACGCACGGATCGTCGCCATACACATCCAGCGCAAACTGGGCGAGCGGTAGGATGTTGATGCCATAGGCGTCTTCGAGCACCGAGAGGTTGCCATAGCGGGCGCAGTTGCGCACGACGTGGGCGATGCAGCCACGCTGGCCGAGGGCCGCGCCCATCCACACGATGTCATGATTGCCCCATTGAATGTCGAGAGAGTGGAACCGTGCAAGGGTGTCCATGATCAGATGTGGATAGGGACCACGGTCGTAGATGTCGCCCACCAAGTGCAGGTGATCGATGGACAACCGTTTTATGAGCATGCAAATAGCCTCGATGAGCGTCTCTGCGCACCCTGTGCGTATAACCGCGTCGATAATCGATGAATAGTATGCCTTCTTGTCGACGGAGAGATTGCTCTCCGTCATGAGCTCCTCGATGATGTATGCGTATTCTTTCGGCAGGGCTTTGCGCACCTTCGAGCGCGTGTACTTTCCTGCTGCAACTTTGCTGACCCGAATCAGCAGCAAAATCGCCCTCGAATACCACGCGTTCTTGTCCTCGATGTCGGGAAGGATGAGATCCATCTTCTCGCGCGGGTAGTAGATGAGCGTCGCCAGCGAACTCTTCTCCTTCGCCGTCAGAGAATCGCCGAGCGCTTCGTCGATTCTGATGCGAACAGATCCTGAGCCGTTGCGCAACAGGTGTACGAATGCCTCGTATTCGCCATGCACGTCGGTCGCAAACACCTCGGTTGCTTTCGGCAAGTTCAGAATCGCATTGAGGTTGATGATTTCGGCTTGTGCTTTAGCGACAGTGGGAAATGATTTCGACAGCAAAGACAGGTATTTGAGCTCGTTCGCGTCCATGGGTCCCTCCTCAAGAAGCGGCTCAATCGTCAATGCTCATTCTACCTGATTGGCGATGCGCGCAATGCTTCCTGTCGCCAGACGGCGGGATGTTCAGAGTGGCACGCTGCTCCCAGGGAACGCTGTGCCATTTTTACGCGTCGATCTCGAAATCGTCGCCAAGCATGTTCACGATGCGTGCGCTCTCTTCGCGCATCCAGGCGATCGGGTCGTCGATGCCATCGTAAGCAGGATTGCGCGCAGCCATGTCAGCTGGATAGTCCTTGAGCGCCCATACGGAATACTCGCCTTCGACGCCATGGTAAACGAGCGGAACCCACTTGATGTTCTCGATTTCGATCGATCCGTCCTCGCCCTCGGCATCGTGTTTGACGAAGTCGCATGACAGCATGCCCTCGAGGTCGTTGTTGGGTGTGGGGGCAGCGTGCTGGATGATGAAGTTGCCGAGCGAATAGCACACGAGCGTCCGATTTCCCGATTCGCCAGTCAGCCATGTCATCGGTTGGGTCACATGCGGATGCGATCCCAACACGACGTCGACGCCCAGATCCGCGAGCAACTGCGCGTAGTACAGCTCGTCCCCATCCGGCTCGATTTGGTTCTCAGTGCCCCAGTGCATGGCTACGAGCACGACATCGGCGAGCTCCTTCGCGCGTGGCACGTCCTGTCTGATGCGTTCTTCGTCAATGAAGTTCACGGCGTAATCGGGAACTTCGCTTCGATCGAAGCCCCCCAGGCCGTAGGTGTAGTCCAAAAGGGCGAATGTGATGCCGTCGCGCTCGATGACTGGTATTTCGTTTGCTTCGTCCCAGTTGGTGGCTGTGCCTGTGAAGGCGACGGGTTGCGCGTTCCAGACCTCGCGCGAGTGCTCGATTGCGCCGTAAAGGCCCCAGTCGTAAGAGTGGTTGGAAGCGGATGCCACGAAGTCGAATCCTGCGTCGACCACGGCGTCGGCCATTGTGTCAGTTGTATTGAAGCTCGGCCATCCGCGCGGGCCGATATCTTCGCCTCCGATATGCACCTCTTGGTTGATGTACGAGAAATCGGCGTTGGAAACGTAGTCTTTGATGTGTGCGAACAGGGGTCGGTAATCGTAGT
>CACZIP010000282.1 GCA_902781245.1 uncultured Coriobacteriaceae bacterium
TTCCAAAACAGATTCCAAGAATCTCCGAACGGGTGTGCAGGACGTCGCTCCCGATGGCGGCAAGGGAAGAGCCACGATGCATTCCGAAGCGGTGCTCGCAGCGCCAGCGGGTGCACAGGGCGTCTCGTACCGCCCGCTCGACGCGCGGCGTACGGCTGACGTGGCGCAGCTTGAACAGTTGACCATGGGCACCGATGCATGGTCCGATAAGCTCGTCGCCGACGAGCTTGGACAGCGCAACCGCACATGGTGGGTTGCAGAGGCCGGCGACGAGCTGGTTGGTTATGCCGGCGGGCTCGTTGTGGACGCGGACCTTCAGGTTTTGAAAGTGGCCGTTGCTCCCGAGTGGCGCAGACACGGCATCGCGCGAGAGCTCATCGCTCGCATTGCCGAAGACGCGCGCAATTTGGGCGCTGAGACGTGCTCGCTTGAGGTGCGGGAATCGAACGAGAACGCCCAGGAGTTTTACCGCGCTGCCGGGCTCGAGGGCGTCGGTGTGCGGCCGCGCTACTATTCTGATGGCGAAGGTGCGCTCATCATGCAAGGGCCGCTTCCAGTCGCCGTTCACGACGTCGCTGGAATGGAACTCCAGCATCATGACGAGACCGTTGCAGATGAGGCTAAGGGCAAGCACCCGCTCATTCTCGCCATAGAATCGTCGTGCGACGAAACAGCTGCCGCCATCGTCGATGGCGAAGGCAAGCTGCTGTCGGATGTCGTGGCATCGCAGATCGACTTCCATGCGCGGTTTGGCGGCGTCGTTCCCGAGATTGCAAGCCGCAAGCATATCGAGGCGATCTGCGGCGTATGCGATGAAGCGCTCGACGTGGCAACGCAGACAGGCGGGTCGCGTGTGAGGTGGTCCGACCTCGATGCAGTTGCGGTCACGTATGCGCCGGGTTTGTTGGGTGCGCTCGTCGTGGGCGTCGCATATGCGAAAGGTGTCGCATGGGCACTTGATGTGCCATTTATCGGAGTCAACCATCTCGAGGGGCACTTGTATGCGAACAAGATCGGGTGCGAGGGTTTCGAGCCACCTGCGGTCGTGGCGCTCGTCTCGGGTGGAAACACGATGCTCGTCCACATGCGCGATTGGGGTGACTACGTCACGTTAGGCGCGACTATTGACGATGCCGTAGGCGAGGCGTTCGACAAAGTTGCGAAGGCGCTGGGCCTCGGTTATCCAGGTGGACCGGCGATTTCGAAGCTCGCCGCCGTGGGCAATCCAGATGCAATACCGTTCCCACGCGCCATGTTGCATTCGCACGATTTGCGCTTCTCTCTTTCGGGCCTCAAGACAGCTGTTGTGACGTACGTCAACAACGAGCGTGCAGCAGGGCGCGAGTTGAACTTGCCCGACATCGCTGCAAGTTTCCAACAAGCAGTTGTCGACGTGCAGGTTGCAAAAGCCAAGACTGCTCTCATAGAGACTGATGCTCCCACGTTTTGCCTGGGTGGCGGTGTTGCCGCTAACCCCGTGCTGCGTCAGGCTTATGAGAGCATGTGCGCAAAGCAAGGTGTTAAGCTCGTCATGCCACCGCTTTCGAGCTGTGGCGACAATGCCGGCATGATTGCGCTTGTAGCGCTCGACCGTTACAACCAGCGAACGTTCTACGACTTGTCGGCTGATGCTTTGGCTCACGCAAACCTCGACGAGCCGTACTGATTAGAAGTGGCACACGGTTCCCTGGGAGTCTTGTGCCATTTTTTTGGCACAAGACTCCCAGGGAACCGTGTGCCACTTCTGCCAAATACGAATCCATTAGCCTAGTCACGGATACCATATGGACTTTCATGGGTCGATTTCTCCTGATGCTAAGATATACATTTGCATATCTTGAATTCACACGGACTAGGAAGAAGTCATATGGCTAAGCAGAAAATGACGAAGAAGCAACGCGAAGCACGCATCCAAGCTGTCGAGGAGCGTCAAAGGCGCGAGGAGGAAGCGCGTGCTCGCAAGGATCGCACCAAGCGGATCTTCACAATTGTCGTCTGCGTGATTCTGGTCTTGGCTCTTGGCATCCCGACGATCGGTCTTGCCGCGCTCGGCGCCATGTAGTCCTGAAGGAGACTCACGTTGTTTGGCATTGGTGGATTCGAGCTGTTCATCATTCTGGTGTTCGCTTTCCTGATTTTCGGGCCTGACAAGCTGCCCGAAGTTGCGAAGACGGTCGGCAAGGCCATCGCGCGGTTCCGCAGCGCACAGGAAGAGATGAACAGTGTCATCAAATCGACGGATATCTTCGATCCGAACGATCCAGAGCAGCCGTTCAAGGATCCTGTTGAAGCACTCGACAAGCTTGCAAAGCATCAGGAAGAAAAGCAAAGCGCTAAGAAAACGGGGAGTTCAAGCTCCGCAAAAGCGTCTTCAGCCTCGAATGCAAAACCGGCATCTACATCCGATGCAGCATCGGGCGACAATGCAGCGTCGGCCAAGCAGGAAAGCTTTACTGAACGAAAAGCGCGCTACGAGCGCGAACGCGCAGCCCGCAAGGCCGCCGAGGCAAAGGCTGCAGAAGAAGCCGAGAAGGCTGAGAAAGCCGATGCTGCCGAAACGGTGGCTGAGGGTTCGGCTTCGACTGCTGAGTCGTCACCAACCCAATCAGATGCTCCTGCCAAGACCGAGGGAGGCGATGAGTAATGCCTATCGGTCCTGCGCGCATGCCCTTGATGGAGCATCTCGGCGAGTTGCGCATGCGCCTCGTACGCATCGTCGTCGTCCTGCTCGTGGCTGTTTGCGTTTTTTACTTGGCTTCGGGCACGATCGGCCAGTTCTTATTGCTCCCGATTGCCGATTTTCTCCCTACGGGCGATGA
>CACZIP010000283.1 GCA_902781245.1 uncultured Coriobacteriaceae bacterium
CCAGGTCGTGCCCGAGCCTTTCCCATAGCGCATAAGGCATGGTGAGCGACAGGTAGTTCGCGATGGCTGCGCTGCGTTGTGAGATGTCGATCAGGCCCATGACGGCCATGGGGTCGTCTTTGCCCATCTGCTCGGCGGCGAAGATGATGGAATGGCATGCCGCTCCGAACGGCAGGATCGTGTTGATCGCGCGACCATTGTAGAAGCCGAGCATGGTGACGAGCGCCGAGAGCTGATCCGGGTTGGCGAACACGAGCACGAGGTCAGGCTCGCCGATTTCGCTCCAGCGGCTTTGCGGCGCGAACACGACGCGCGGGTAGCCCGCATCGGAGAACGGGACGGAATTTCGCCACTTCAAAGCAGTTTTCTCATCGCAAAAGAAGCGCTCGCCTTCCTTTAGGTGGATGGGCGCTTGCGGCGTAGCGGCGTCGCCCAAACCCTGCGAGAGCATCTTGTGGATGTTCGGGTTCTTGCGCGTGAACCCGTCGCCGAAGCAGCAGCCGACTGTGCCGCCAGGGCAGGTGCAGCCTTCTTCGTCGATCCCAACAACCTTGCCGCGTGCGGCGGAAAGCAGGAAGGGAACCACGCAGTTGCGCTTGCCCGGTTGGGCCAACGTGTCGCATTCCGCATCGGCGTTTCCCAGGAAGATGCCCACTGGCTCAAGTTCGAGGTGCAGCATTTCGACGAGCTTGTCGTTCATGGCGCCCATGACTCCCCCTATCGTGGGTGGTTTTCGTCGGATGTTTAGCGATCCATATTGCACGGCACGGCGAAGTAGCTGGTGCCGCAGCTCAGCGTCTTGTATCGGCCGGTGCTGACCAGGTCCATCATGGCATTTGCAAGCTGCATGTCGTCCAGCGAGAACATCGTCTGAATCTCGCGGGCAGCCACTTTGCCGAACCGGTCGACGTATGTTTCAAGCGCACCGATCGAGTACTCCGCGTCGCTCAAGGTGATGTTTCCGCCCGTGACGAACGTGATGGCTTCCTTGAGCTCCTCGAAGCTGTGATAGCCGTGTATCGAAATGCGGTTCTCGCCGTACTGCAACAGCAAGGTGGGGAAGGCCATCACGCCGTGGAGCCGGCACTCGTCGACGCCTTCCTGCAAGACGGGAACGGCCGCGTCGCTCTCAATGTTATCGCGGAACTGTGCGACATCGATGGGGAACTCGCTTGCCAGCTCTACCTGGTCATCTATGGTCGCCAGGCTCCTGCCTTCCGCGAAGATGCACTCGCGCATGCGCCGCAGGTACGCTTCGGCAATGCCCTCATCGATCATTTTCATCGCGCAATACGCAAGGCTCAGCGGCAGCGAGATGAGCTCTTCGGGGTTGCATTCCATCAGGTTGTCGACCGTGATGGGCATGCCGACCGCTTCCGCAGCTTGCCTGATGTAGTTGGAAAGCATGGCACGGTAAAACTCGAAGCGCAGGTCGGCATCAATGCCGTCGCCGATGATCTCGTGGATGCTTGACGAGAGCACACCCATGACGATGCGGTAATCCAGCTGATCTTCGAGCAGCACACGAATCTTGCGCATCTCCGGCTCCATGGCATAGCACCAGAAGCAGAGCGGGTCGGTGAAATGGGCTATTTCGAGTTTCTTCTCCATGGTTGAAGGTTACCACCTCAGCTGGCAAAAGGTGAGGAAAGCCTCTCACTTTCGTCGCTATTAATCACCCGCATTCACGCCCAGCGCGGCAAGCTGGATGCGCAAACGCTCGTTGTGTTCAGCGCGGCTGCCAAACGAGAGCTCGTTGTTCATCCACTCGGGTCCGATGTACCGCACGAGGTCGGCGATGCCCGGGTCGGTCCACGGTTCGTGACGGTCGATGTTGAGCACATGGCGGTACGATGACGTGAACCGCTGCATGTAGTCGCCCGTGAAATCCTCGGGCACGAGGCCAAGCGCTCGCTCGACGTATTCTCCCGACAGCGATTGGTGCAAATGCAGCCCGCGCACCTTCTTCGCCACATCGCCATGCGCATCGTAGCAATCGCGGATGTAGCCCAGGGTCTGCTTCTGCGTGCGCAGCTTCGTGTTCGTGCTCATCAGGTGGCCAATGTCGAGCATGATGCCGACATTGTCGTACTCGATCCCGTCGAGCAGGCGGCGCGTCATCGCTGGGTCGCAGAATGTGAACCCGGGCCACCACTGGTTTTCCACGAGCAGCGCCAAATCGGTGTCCATGCCGTCGAAAATCCGGTTGATAATCTCGCACGCGCAATCGCAAACCTGGCGGTCGGTATGGCTGAACTCGCGGGTGAAGCATTCGCGCATGCGAACATCGGACACATGGAACACAACGTATTCCGCTCCGAAATCGATGGCGCGCTGCAGATCGCGGCGAAACCGCACCACGAGCTCATCAGGCGTTTCGGCCCCGTAGCAATCCTTCACAGCCTCCCATGTGACAAACTCGTCGAGCAGTGCTTCCTTCTTGCCGAGCCAGAAATCGACCCACGTCGAGAAGAACAGCATGTGGTAACCCACCACGAGGTCGTTGGGAAGCGTCTCGGGCGCATCGTCCTCGTGCCCCCACACGACTTCAACACCGTCCAAGCCGAGCTCGGCGCAATCGCTGGCAAGCGCATCGGCGCTGCCGTATTCGTCAAGGCATCCGTCGTATACGGCGAAGTTGGTCAGCAGTTTCATCGCTCGCTCCATATGATGGCCTTCGTTTGCAAATCCATCGATTCTGCACGGCGTAAAGACAATATGACCCGCGCAACCAGCATGCGGCCATAACCCGGATAGGAAAAGACCCCTTCGGTATGAAAGATGAGCGCTCCATCGCGCA
>CACZIP010000284.1 GCA_902781245.1 uncultured Coriobacteriaceae bacterium
CGATGTGACCGTACAGGCCGTCGGTGAACAGCTCGTCGAACTGCACACCGCAGACGCGGCCTTTCGCTAGCAACGCGCCATGCTGCTTGATGATGCTGAAGAAATGCGGCACGTAATCATGCTTCGGGAACACGACCGCCTCGCCCAACAAGGCGCCGCACTTCGTGCCGCCGATGTAGAATGCATCGCACAAGCGCGCAATGTCCGCGAGCGTCACGTCGTTCGCATCGCATGCAAGCGCATAAGCCAACCGCGCGCCGTCGAGGAAAAGCGCCACATCGTTCTTGTGGCACACACGCGAAATTTCCTCGAGCTCGGCAAGCGAATAGAGTGTGCCGTACTCGGTAGGCTGCGAGATGTAGGCCATACCCGGCATGACCATGTGGTCGTGGTTCTCATCCGAGCGCCATGCCTCGATGCATGCAGCAATCGATGCAGCCGTCACCTTGCCCGCCTCATGCGGAAGAGTCAGCACCTTGTGGCCGCCGTACTCGATGGCACCCGCCTCATGCACGCTGACATGACCGGTTTCTGCGGCCATGACGCCCTGGTAGGGACGCAAAACCGCATCGATTACGCAAGCATTGGCCTGCGTGCCGCCCGCGAGGAAGAAGATATCGGCCTCGGGCGCCTCGCATGCCACGCGGATCTTATCGCGTGCAGATTCGGAGTAGACATCCAATCCATAACCTGCACAATGTTCCATGTTCGTCTCGGCAAGCCGTGCCATGAGCGCTGGATGCGCACCTTCCATGTAATCCGATGCAAACCAGAGCTCTTCCCGCAAATCGTCCATTCGTGAATTCACTTCCGTCTTGGCCTATGCGCACGCGCGCTTCATGTGGCCAACCCCCTATGCGCGCCATTTTAATGGGGCTCCTTCCCCAAAACTAGAGCAACCCGCCAAAACCACCGGTCGCGTACACGAGCGCAAACCAGATGGGCGGGATGAAGAGCCCGGGCAACAGGTTCATCGTCGAGATTTCCTTGATCTTCAAGATCGAGAGGCCTGAGGCGAAGATGAGGAACCCGCCCACAATGGAGATCTCGCACATGAGGCCACCCGAGAGCAACGGCGAGAGATAGCTTGCAAGCAGGAAGATCGACCCCTGCCAGCAGAAGAGCACGGCAGCTGCAATGGCGATGCCGTAGCCAAATGTCGACGCGAGCACCATCGAGGTGACCAGATCGAGCATGGCATTCGTGAACAGGAACGTCTCGTCACCGTACAAAGCCGAGTTGATGGGACCGAGAATCGAGAGCGTACCGATGCAGAACAACATGATGGCCGTCGACAGGCCGCGACCGAGATCAGAGCTTTCCGAGCTCACCGTTGCACCATCGTCATCAGTCGCAGATGACTCGTCGCTGTCCTTGCCCTTCTTCCGACTGTTCACCAGGCGGTTGAAACGACCATCCAGATCGAGCCCCGTTCCGATGACGCCGCCGATGGCCAGGCTTGCGATGAACAGCACCGGATAGGTGCTGTTGGGCATGTTCTGCACGACAGCGTTGATGCCCAGCCCCGTCGCTGCAAGGCCCATGGCCACGAACAGCACGTTCTGATACTTCTCCTTCAACCCGTGGCGCACGGTTCCGCCAACCGTGCTGCCCACGATGATGGCGATGGTGTTCGCAATGGTTCCAATCATAGTTAGCCTGTCTCCCTATCGAATTGCGGGTCACATTTTAGGAAGTATTTTAGGGCACCTCAATCACATAATCGGAATGAATGCATATGACACATCGGTACCAGGTACCAATGTGTCAACGCCTCCGTGTCATGCAAAACGGAATGCGCAGCACGAACGTATAATCCCCGAAAGCGGAATCCTGACGGGAGGAGATCGCCTTGAAGAGCAGCAAGATCGCAAAAGTGCTGGCCGTCGCATCGGGTGCAACCACACTCGCATCATGGTATGCCCACGCCGTAGCTGCCGACCCCGACAAAACACCCTACGACTTGAGCTTCTGGCGCGAGGGCGCGAGCATCGCGGGCACCGCGCTGAGCACATGGCTCGTGCACCGCCGCTCGCCTGCGGCGTTCCCCGCAGCGGCAGCCACAGCTTTCGGCTCCATCGTCCTAGGTGCGGCCAACGTGCTGAAGAATGGCGCTTACGTCACGCGTACCTGGAACGAAAGCTCGATCAAGGAGAAAGCGTTCAACCGCGCCATGCCCCTCGTGCATGCTGCCGGACTAGCGGGCCTCGAGGCGGCAGGAGCCCTGGTCGCATGGGGGCGCCGCTCGGACAAGACGGTGTTGGCCGGCCCTCTATCGGTTGCCCCCTGGTACCCTCAAGCCCGCAAGCTCGGCCTGTACTTCATGGCATTCTCGATGCTGGGCCACTGGGTCGAGATGTTGTTCTGCACCGGCATCAAGCATGGGATCTTCAAGGGAGGCTACGACCGCGAGAACCGCATGCTCTGGGATCAGTGGCTGTTCCCCTTCCCCGCCGAGGGCACCGCAGCCGTACTTGCCGATGCTGCGCTCACCCCTGCAAAGAGCGCCATCGAACGTACCATCGCAACAAGCGTTATACCCCAGCCGTTGCGTACGCCTGCGGCACTCGCCACGAGCTTCCTCGTGAACCAACTCGCCTGCACGTCCGTTGACTTTGCGACGGGCATGGTGGCAAACCGCAACTACGAGCTCTGGGATTACCGCGACATGCGCTTCCACTTCATGGGCCAGGTGTGCCTGCAGAACTCGCTGTTCTACTCGATCATCGCGACGTGGGGCGTGTGGCAGCTGCTTCCCGTGCTCGAGAAGCTGAT
>CACZIP010000285.1 GCA_902781245.1 uncultured Coriobacteriaceae bacterium
GCCGTGCGTTCCTCTCCGCCGAGCACGGTGTCACGTGCGTGGCCGATGCCTCGCTCATCGAGCCGGGGCAGACCGACGTCGTGGTTCTGTCGGTCAAGCCGCAGGTCATGATGAACGTGCTGGAAACCGTTTCCGCCAATCCCGCGTTCAGCGGTGGCGCGGACGGTCCGCTGTTCATCTCGATTGCAGCTGGCATTCCCACCACGCGCCTCGAAGCAGCTCTGCCGCAAGATGCGCACGTCGTGCGCGTCATGCCGAACATGCCGCTTTCCATCGGCGCGGGTGCCTCGGGCGTATGCAAAGGCGCGCAGGCAACTAACGACGAGTACGATTACGTGGTCGGGTTGTTCGGCTGCCTCGGCCGAGCCGTTCCCGTCGACGAGTCCGACATGGACATCGTGTGCGCGCTTAGCGGCTCCGGCCCTGCATACGTGGCGGCCATGATCGAGGCGCTGCGCGATGCAGCGGCAGCTCAGGGTCTTGACGAGCAGCTCGCAGAAACGCTCGCGCTTCAGACCGTGCTCGGCACGGCGCGTCTCATCGACGAGACGCCGCTTTCGCCAGCGGTCACGCGTGAAGCAGTGTGCTCGCCGGGCGGTACGACGCTTGCTGCGCTCGACGCCATGTACGAGGCAGGCTTCAACGATGTGTTCCAGGCTGGCGTCGACGCCGCGGTCAGGCGCTCGAAGGAGCTTGCGCAGTCCTAGCAGCGCGTTTGTTGCGCACCGTAGGATGCGATGCAGTATCGGCGGAGCTGTTCGCCTTCGCCATGAATGGAGTTATTTGTGATTAGAGCATTACTCATATCACTGTGCAACGCGTACACGACAGTTATCTTCGTGTACGTGCTCATGTCGTGGATTCCCAACCAAAACGGCATCATCGGTGATGTCTACCGGATCCTCGGAAAGCTGTGCGACCCGTATCTTGACCTCTTCAAACGTTTCATACCGCCAATTGGGGGGATGTTGGACGTTTCACCTATCGTTGCATTGCTAGTTTTACAATTTGTCGTACGTCTTATTGTTGGTATCTTGTAGTATTGTATGTAATGGTTTAAAAGGGCTTTTAGTCGGAAACGAAGGGAACAAACATGGCCATAACTGCAGCAGATATCCAAAACGTCAGCTTCTCCATCGACCGCAAGGGCTACGACGTTGACGAGGTCGACGTCTTCCTCGAGCGCGTTGCCGACGAGATTCAGGCAATGACCGACCAAATCGCCGAGCTGAAGGCAAAGGCCGAGGCTCCGCTGTTCGAGCAGCCCGCTCCTTCGGAGGCTGCCGAGGTTGCCCCGATTGCCGACAGCGCAGAGTTTGAAGCCAAGGCTGCCGAGTACGAGGCGCGCATCGCCGACCTCGAGGCTCAGCTCGCCGAGAAGGCCGCTAACGACAGCGCCATTTCGCAGGCCCTCATCGTCGCACAGCGTTCTGCCGACGAGGTTGTCGCGAATGCCCGCACCGAGGCTTCCAACATTATCAAGGATGCTGACGAAGAGGCCGACCGCATCATCGGCAAGGCTGAATCCGATCGTCTGAAGATCGCCGAGGCCATCCGTCAGCTCGAGAACGACCGCAACGACGTGCGTGCCGGCTACCGCGACATGCTGGCCGACTTCATGGCCGACGCCCAGAAGAAGCTCGCCGAGATTGATGGCGACGCTCGTCGCGCTACCGCCAATGCTCAGGCCCGCAACGAGGCTGCTTACGCTGCCGCTCCTGCTGCAGCTGCTGCTCCAGCCGCTGCGTTCGAGGTTGCGCCTGTTGCTTCTCCGTCCGCGAGCGGTTTCATCGACAAGGACCTCTCGGGCTTCGGCGCCGCGGACGACGGCTTTGCATTTGACGACATCGACTAAATTAGCTTCGTCGCAGCGAGATAACTTCAACCGGGGCGCATTCATGCGCCCCGTGTCATATCTGGAGGCGTTAATGGAAAAACAAGAACTCAACGAGTTGCTTGCCGCAGTCGCGGCGGGCGAGGTTGCGCCCGACGAGGCGGCAGACAAGTTGCGCACTGCGCCGTTTTCCGACCTTGGGTTCGCGAAGGTCGACCACCATCGCGGCATTCGCCAAGGTGTGTCGGAGGTCATCTACGGCGAGGGCAAGACGCCCGATCAGATCGCCGGCATTATCGCCAACATGCTTAGCGCAGGTCAGGAACGCGTGCTCATCACGCGTCTGGCGCCCGATGCGGCAATCGAAGTTGAGCAGCTGCTGAGCGAGGGTCTTGCTTTTGAGGAAGATACGGATGAAGCTTCCGATGCGGTTTCCGGTGATGATTCCGATGAAGTCGCCGATGCAGTCCCCGCGCTTCCCGTGTTCACCTATTACGACCTGTCACGCGTTGCCACGGTGGGCGAAGCTCCTGAGCCGACAGGTCTCGGCAGCATCGTCATCGCCACGGGTGGCACGAGCGACATCGCCGTTCTTTCCTTGGGCGACATCGTGGTTTCAAGCTCGCTCAGAAGTGCCGGTGATCGACTTAACCAGGATATTGCGTCATACGTTAAGAAAAAATACGGCTTGCTGATTGGCGAACACACTGCTGAAACGGTCAAAATTGAAATCGGCAGCAGCGTTGTTAGAAATCGTCAAAAGGAAACTCAGGTCAGAGGTCGTGACGTTGTTACCGGTTTGCCGAAAACCATCACGCTGACGTCTGACGAAACTGCTGAAGCCATGAAGGATACGATTGATTCGATGATTGCATCTGCGCATGACGTTTTGAGCGAAACGCCTCCGGAACTTGCATCAGATATCAT
>CACZIP010000286.1 GCA_902781245.1 uncultured Coriobacteriaceae bacterium
GATTCGATATGGAGCTGTCAAAGTGCGCGATCCTACTAGTCAAAACTTTCCGGAAAACTTGCTCTAAGGGTCTTGACTACTCATAGCTGGTCTCCTTATTGCAAAACCAAATCAGCGACAAAACCTTTTCCCCGCGGGACAATAAGCCACGTTCTATTGCCCGTCAAACTCTTACACGCCCTCTTCGAGGATGCGGTACACAAGCTCCATATCCATGTTGTCGCGCATAGCTTGCGCAAGCTTGTCGTATTGCTCTTCCTTATACGCCTTCATGTCGACTGCGCGAACCGCTGCCGCATCGAGACCCTTCGCCTCGAACAGCGCACCGACCAGCGCCTCGGCGCATTCCTTCGTGTCGAACACGCCATG
The DNA here is from genome assembly GCA_902781245.1 of uncultured Coriobacteriaceae bacterium. Classification (GTDB taxonomy): domain Bacteria; phylum Actinomycetota; class Coriobacteriia; order Coriobacteriales; family Eggerthellaceae; genus UBA9715. The sequence goes on from CACZIP010000286.1 coordinate 370, forward strand.
GAGATAGGTGCCGTACACGTTATCCGACCAGCATCCGTCAGCGCTCGTGGTGCCACCTTCGCCCTCGAGATCGCATACATGCGCACCGTCCTCGAGTACCGTCGTGCCCATGTGAATCTCGTAGCCCTCGACGGGAACGCCCGACAAAGCTGCAAGCGGTCCTCCAACCTGTGCGATGCGGCCATGCGAACGCACTTGATGCTTCTCGGGCTCGAAAACCGTTCGGATCGGCAGCAAGCCCAAACCGCGCATCGTGCCACCGCCCTCGGTACCGAGCGGGTCGCTCACCTCGATGCCGAGCATTTGGTAGCCACCGCAGACACCGAAGACCGGCGTACCGGCAGCCGCCCGCTTGAGCAGCACCGTCTCGACGCCCGATTCGCGCAACCACTTCAAATCTGCCAGCGTGTTTTTCGTGCCGGGAACGATGATGAGATCCGGTTCGCCCAAATCAGAGGCGCGTTGCACGTAGCGCACGCCAACGCCCTCAATCGCATCGAGGGCGATGAAATCGGTGAAGTTCGATACCTTGGGAAGCCTGATGACGGCAATGTCGACCAACGCTTTGGTACTGCGCACGTCCAGACGGTCCGACAGGCTGTCCTCATCGTCGATGTCGAGCAGCGTATAGGGAACGACCCCCGCGATGGGAAGCCCACTGCGTTCGCGCAGAATCTCGAGACCGGGGTCGAGGATGGTCTTGTCGCCGCGGAACTTGTTGACGATGAGGCCCTTCATGTAGCGCCGCTCCTCGTCGTCGAGCAACATGAGCGTGCCGAGCAGCTGCGCGAACACACCGCCACGATCGATGTCGCCCGCCAACAGCACGGGCGATTTCGCCATCTTGGCCATGCCCATGTTCACGATGTCGTCGTCCTTGAGGTTGATTTCGGCCGGACTGCCCGCACCTTCGATGACGATGATGTCGAAGCGGCTTGCCAAATCGTCATAAGCGCGCATGATGTCGGGCACAAGCTTGTGCTTGTAAGCGAAGTACTCACGTGCGCTCATCGTGCCGAGCACATGACCGTTGACGATCACCTGCGAACCCGTGTCGTTTGTCGGTTTCAGCAGAATCGGGTTCATAGCAGCCTCGGGCGGCACGCCAGCAGCTTCGGCTTGCACAACCTGAGCGCGTCCCATCTCGGCGCCTTCTGCCGTGATGGACGAGTTGAGCGCCATGTTCTGCGACTTGAACGGCGCCACGCGATAGCCGTCCTGCGCGAATATGCGACACAAGCCCGCCGCGAGCAAACTTTTGCCCGCTCCTGACATCGTTCCTTGAATCATGATTGGCTTCGCGGTCATAAGCTCGCCTTTCTTACAAAACCTAACAGCAGGGCCCATCCCCGCTGACAATTTCATGCAATGCAGCGATAAGCGCAGCATTCTCGTCAGCCGTGCGCACCGCAACACGATACCAATGTTCGTCGAGACCCACGAAGTTCTCGCACCTACGGATCAGGAATCCCTTGCTCAGCAGCGATTCGTACAATAACCGCTCGCTGCGGAACATGAGGTAGTTCGCTTTCCCGGGAATCACTCGCATGCCGCATTCTTCCAGCCCCTGTTGCAAAACCGCGCGCTGCTCATCGACATAGGCCAGCGTATCATCGGCCCATCCGGCGACCCCGAGTGCGGCAACACCCGCAACCTGGGCAGGCCCGGAAACCGCCCAGGGCTGACCTGCGGCTTCCAATCGATCTATCAAATCGACATCTGAGCAGATGCCGTAGCCCAAACGCAGGCCTGCCATAGCATAGAGCTTCGTGAACGCGCTCATGACCAGCAGATTCGGGTACTTTTCGCACAGGGGAACCGCTGAGGGCTCATGCGTGAAACCCAAGAAGCATTCATCGAGAGCGACGAGCACGCCCGCCTCAAGTGCTTCATCGAGAATGCGCTCAAGCAGGTCAAGGCCGATCGTAAGGCTGGTCGGGTTGTTCGGCGTGCAGAGAAACAGGATCCCCACATCCGCTCGGCCGCTGAAGCCGAGAATCGAATCGGTCACGTCGAAGTCGTCCTGCTCGAGGAGCGGATGACGCACGATCTCGACACCGAACTGCTCGAGCGCCTGCTCGTAACCGGAAAAGCACGGCGCCGTCACCATTGCCGCACGAGGACGCACAACGGAACACAGTCGCCAGAAGAGATCGGTTGCCCCCGCCGTGCACACGACGTGCTCGGGCTCTACCTTCTCATGCTCCGCCAGCGCTTGGCGCAAATCGCGGTATTCCAAATCGGGGTAGACGTCAAAATGCGCTGCTTGCTCTTTGATGGCCTCAACAGCAGCAGGCGGCATGCCAAGTGGATTGATGCTGGCCGAAAAATCGACCACACCCTTGTGCGTGTAGATATCGCCCCCGTGCTCGAAACGTTCCA
>CACZIP010000287.1 GCA_902781245.1 uncultured Coriobacteriaceae bacterium
ACGCCTCCAGCGATGCCCTTTGCCATGGTGACGATGTCGGGCATTACATCGAACTGCTGGAACGCGAACGGCGTGCCGCAACGATACATACCGCATTGCACTTCGTCGAACATGAGCACGGCGCCGTGCTCCTTGGTCAAACGGCGAGCGGCCTTCAGGTACTCTCCAGTGCACGGGTACACGCCGCATTCGCCCTGGACGGGTTCGATTAGCATTCCGCATATCTCGTCACCCAGCTCGGCAAACGTCTTCTCGAGCGCTTCGACATCGTTTGCGGGAACGGGAACGTAAAGCTTTTCGGTGGGCAGCGGGCTGAACGCCTCCTGCTTCACGGGCTGCGCCGTGGCGGCAAGCGTCTCGCAGGTGCGCCCGTGGAAGCTACGCTCCAGCGTGATGATCAGCTGTGGGCGCTTCTCAGAACCTGCCGCTTCCTGCTGGCGACGCGCATACAGGCGCGCCAACTTGATGGCGCACTCGTTGGCCTCAGCGCCCGAATTCGCAAAGAACGTCTGCCAATCCTCCGCGTGGGCGCAGGACAGGTTCATCTTCAGCAAGTCGTTAATCTTCTTGGCCAGCTCACCCCTGCCCTCGATGTAATAATAGTTGCTCACATGCATGAGCTTGGCAGTCTGATTCTGCAGCGCCTTCACGAGTGCCGGATGACAATGCCCGAGGCTGATAACGCCGATTCCGCTGAGGAAGTCGAGGTATTCCTTGCCCTCATCGTCCCACAGACGCATGCCCTCGCCCCGCACGAACTCGACCGGCTTGCGGCCGAACGTGTGCATGACATAGGTTTCTTCAAGTTTCTGCTGTTGTTCAAGAGTCATCGCTTGCTCCGATCTATCGCGAGCTAACCAAAGAAGACTATCTCTTCTTGCTAGCTTTACTTGTTTTCCAGAAGCTTAGAGGCAAAGTTGCCAATGGGGCCACGCGAAGCGTTTGTGGCATCTTCGCTGTCGGCGTAGACAGCAGTGCCAACACCGGACAAAGTGAGCATTTCGAGCAGAATCGCATGCGGTATGGTGCCGTTTACGATGTAGGCGCTCGGCACTCCCCCTTCGAGTGCAGCCACGCAAGAACGCAGCTTTGGAATCATTCCCGACGACAACGTACCGCTGTCGATGAGGTCGCGCGCCTCTTCGAGCGAGAGCTGGGAAACGAGCGTATCCTTGTCATCGAAGTCGAGATACAGCCCATCCACATCGGTGAGGAACAGAATCTTCGCCGCCCCAGTGGCTGCGGCAATTTGGCCCGCCATGACATCGGCGTTCACGTTGCAGTAGCCGCCGTCGTTGCCAATGGCAATCGACGCGATGACGGGGATGTAGTCGGCATCGATGAGGTCTTGCAGGAAAGCGCCGTTGATGCGCTTGATATTGCCGACGCGGCCCAGTTCTTCCGACACCGGCTCGGCAATGACCGTACCTCCATCGACGCCGTTGACGCCGACAGCGATGTTGCCGTGCTCGTTGAGCGCACGCACGAGTTCCTGATTGACCTTGCCGGCCAAGATGGTGCGCACGATATCCATGCCTTCTTCGGTGGTGACGCGCTGGCCGTCTTTGAATTCGACCGGGATGCCGGCATCTTCCATAGCCTTCGAAATATCCTTGCCGCCTCCATGGATGATGACGGGGTTCACGCCGACCGTCTTGAGAAGCACGATATCGCTCATGACGTCTGCGCGCAGCTTGGGATCGACCATGGCTGCTCCGCCGTATTTAATGACGATCGTCTTTCCTGTGATGTTCTTGATCCACGGCAGCGCTTCGGCAATAAGCTGCGCGGATTCCTTATCGGTGACGCCGTTGGGGCGTGTGTCTTTCGAGAGTTTCATGTGCGGTAATCTCCGTTAATCGTTACGTAGTCGTACGAGAAATCGCACGTCCACATGGTGGTTGATGCCGTGCCTGCGCCCAGATCGATATCGATCTCGATTTCTGGGCGCTCGAATCGTCGCAGAGCCTCTTCCTCGTCGAAGGGAATCGGGAGGCCACCGCGCAGCACGGGCATGCCCATGATGTCGATGGAAACATCGTATTGGTCGAACTGGGCACCCGAACGACCCGCTGCAGCCGCAATGCGACCCCAGTTGGCGTCGTGCCCGAATATCGCCGTCTTGACGAGTGGGGAATTAGCTATGGTGCGCGCAGCCTGGTCGGCTTGCGCATCGTCAAACGCACCCGTAACACGAACTGTTATGAGCCGTGTGGCGCCTTCGCCATCGGCTGCCATCCCCCGCGCAATGGCATTGCACACCGCCAAGAGGGCACGTTCGAAGCAGTTGTACGCTGCAGAATCCAGCTCGATGGGCGCGCAACCCGGAGCTGCCGCACCACTGGCGAACAGATAGCAACAGTCGTTCGTAGACGTATCGGAATCGACCGTGATCTTGTTGAACGTCTGGGGAACAACCGCTTTGAGTGCATGATGCAAAACATCGGGGGCCACAGGCACATCGGTCGTTATACACGAAATCATCGTGGCCATATTAGGCATGATCATGCCAGCACCTTTTGCCATGCCGCCTACCGTGAACGTTGTGCCCGGATAGCCGATATCGTCACCCGAGAACGACACAGCCGCCTCCTTGGGATGCGTGTCGGTCGTCATGATGGCACGTGCCGCTTGCGCTCCACCGCCGGCAGAAAGCGCCTCGAATGCAAGAGGCGCACCCGACTCAAACGTCGCAAGATTGATGTGAACGCCGATGACGCCTGTCGAAGCAACCATGACTTCGT
>CACZIP010000288.1 GCA_902781245.1 uncultured Coriobacteriaceae bacterium
CCAGCAGGCTTACCAACAGCCCCAGCAGCAGTATCAGCCGCCTCAGCAGCCGTATCAACAGCCGCAGCCAACATTTGCGGTGCCTGAGCAGCAGGCGGTAGTCGACAGCGGCAGCATTGGATGGGGAGTTCTCGGCGCTTTCTTCCCGCTTGTTGGTATCATCTTGTTCTTCGTTTGGAAGAATAACAAGCCGAAGACCGCAAAAGTTTCCCTCATCGGTGCTGTTATTGGCATCGCGATCAGCCTGGTCATCAATTTTTCGACGGGTTTATACAGCTAAGAAGAAGACTGCGTTTCTCGCAACTTATTAGGGATTGAGAAAAGAAAAGGCCGCAAGCTCGAAGCTTGCGGCCTTTGTTCTTCTGACGACCAGTGAATTTACTTCAGGCGATCGGTGTAGAGAAGGTTGCTGGCCTGATGATAGCCTTCGGTGCGCAGCGGATAAGTCACGCAACCCTGCTTCTTGGCCTGCTCGATGACGTCCTCGATGAGCTCCTTCATGGTCATGCTGCCGTAATCCTTCATTGTTTCCTTCTTCAAAAGTCCAACGACAATTCTCACCATAGCTGAAATTGACGGCATGAGAACGATTATTCGCTATGATGCATGTAAGATGAAGTCTGTATGAAGACATTAATAGGACAAAAAAATAAGAAATACGAGTTGAAATAGCTGTAGCGTTTAGTATACCAACATCACAAAGCGTTGCAATTATTGCAACAAGTGTCCTTCATGCAATTGTGCATGCTGATTTGAACGATATTGGTAGTTCCGAATATTCGGAACTATGAGGGAGCTTCTATTTAGGAGACAATTGATGGAAACCGCTCATCTTGAAGAATTCGTTTATCTCGCGGAAACGCTCAATTTCAAGCAGGCTGCAGAGCACTTCTTCGTGAGTCGATCGGTCATAAGCCGTCATCTTGCTGCGTTGGAAGACGCCGTCGGTGCAAAGCTTATTGAGCGGGGAGGCCGCTCCGTGAAGCTCACTGGAGAAGGAGAGGTGTTCTATCGAGACGCGCGCGTCATTTTGCGTGACTGCGCAAGTGCCCTTGAGCATGTGGAAGAGGTTCGGAACACGAACGCAAATGTCGTGCGTATCGGATATTTGCGCAATGCGGCGCGCCCGGTGATCGTGTATTTCGTTCGCTACATGCAGAAGAAGCACCCAGGGCTCCGGTTGGCCTTGTCTTGCATGGAATACAACGAGTTGCGTCGGGCAATCGAGGATAGCACGGTAGACATTGCAATTGGCGTGAACGTTTCTCCCGAGATTTCACGCCACTACCGATCAACACACATCTACGCCGACCGATTTTTCATCGTCATGAGCAAGGACAATCCCCTTGCCAAGACCGTTAGCGCATCTGGCCTGCGTTTGACAGACATTCCAAACGACAAGCTTCTCATGCCAGATAGTTTCGTGTTCTCAGGTTTGAGCGAGTTCATCGAGCGATTAGTGGCCAGGCAGCATCAGGACCAGCAAACGCGCTCGTCTATTCGCGAGTTCTATAGCGATGTCGACATGCTTTATCTCAAGGTTCAGGCCGAGGATTACGTTGCGCTCTCGTCTGGTATGAACAATTCCATGTTCGGCGATTCGCTTCTGATAGTTCCGATTAGCGATTTGGACGCTCGCTTCACGGTCAGTGCTTTCTATCGAGATGGGCTTGATTCACCTGCGGCATCTATGTGCAGGCGTGGTTTCGAAGCGTGTCGGGATGTAATAAAGAAGCGCAGTTTGGCGGATCCGTCAAAAACGCCGTCAGCGCGAAGCGCCGGTTTCACGTTCGAGAACTTTGACTAACAACTACAAAACGTCTGAGGAAACGAATAACGGGACATGTTTGCCATCCCATGTTTTCAAAATGATGCCCGCTCGGTTGTTTTATGGAGCGAACTGTAAGGCTCTGCGTTCGCGGGGATTTTCGTTAGAATCTCCTATTGATGGAAAACGAAAAGCCGACAAACATCCAAGAAGCAGGTGGGCCAACCGAACCCCGATCGGCGAACGCTTCGAAACGTGGACTGCTCATTGCGCTCATTGCGTTAATTGTCGTGCTCTCCATCGGCTTTTTCGCATACAATGCACTGTCGTCTACGCAAGGCCAAGATCCCTCGAACACATCCGTAGAAGTCGAGTCTGAATGGGCAAAGCCGTCAGGTACTGGGCCGATGCTTGACGATTATGATGCAGTCGTCTACACCGAAGCGGATACACCGATTGCGTTCAGCCAGATCGCCGATGGCAAGCCGCTTGTCGTCAACTTCTGGGCGACTTGGTGTCCTTACTGCGTTCGGGAGATGCCTGATTACCTCGAGATCTACCGAGATTACAAAGATTGCGTGTCGTTTGCGTTTGTTGATTGTGCCGATGGAAGGCGCGAGACTGTCGATAAGGCAGCTGCTTGGTTGTCGAATAATGGGTTTTCCGAGCTGCCCGCCTATTACGATACGGATTTGGAAGCTCAGTACATGTACGGCGCCACATCACTGCCGACAACGGTGGTCGTGTCGGCAAGTGGCGAGATCATGACCGTTTCTCCTGGGACGATCGATCCGAACGTGTTGCGAAGCGCGTTCGATTCATTGCTTTAGGCTGCTGGCGTGGAGTATGCGATCACATTCCTCGAAGGCATCATAACGTTTGTGTCGCCATGCCTTTTGCCAATGCTGCCCATTTACGTCGCATACTTCGCTGGCGGGGCGGAAAGGGAGAACAGCGGATCATCGTCACTCGGAC
>CACZIP010000289.1 GCA_902781245.1 uncultured Coriobacteriaceae bacterium
CGACGAGGCTGCCTACATGGCCATCAACGGCTTCATCACCACCTACCTCGCCACCGAGCTGGGTACGACGCTCGTGTTCGCCACTGGCGTGTTCTCGCTGTTCGGCCTCATGGGCGCCATCACGCCGCCCATCTCCGGCGCCATCACCCAGAAGTTCAACAACCACCGTTGGGTCCTGCTCGTCGGTTTGATCATCGCCGTCGCCTATACGGCCATGATCTTCCACATCCAAGACCCGATGCTGTTCTATCCGCTGTCCATCTTCGCCGGCATCGTCGGTGGCTGCGTCCCGTCGATTCTCTGGCAGTTCGCACCTAACACCGTCCAGACTGAGGATATCCCTGCTGCTAACTCCTTCATGGCGTTCACGCAGAACATCGGCATGACCATCGGCGCCCTCATCATCGGCAACGCCATCAGCCTTTGGGGTTGGGGCAACGGCTCCTGGATCGGTATGCTGCCGCTCTACATCATCTGCCTGATCATCTACTTCGCGTTCGGCTGCCACAAGAAGCTGAAGCTCGATGCAAAACTCAACGAAACGCAGGAGTAATCCTGTTGCGAGCTGAGTGAGAGAAGGAGCCCCGGATTGTTCGAGGCTCCTTCTTTGTTAAAGGCCATTCAATCCAAGGGAAAGAGAAGGGGGAGTGCATGACTATTCGTGCAAAAATCGATAGCAATATCGAGAATTTTGTCAACGACCTCGACAAGCCGTGGCAGTTCGAAGAGGATGGCCTCACCGTCACGCGCGGTTGCGCTTGGTCGGCGCCCGGTTGCCATCCGGTCGGCTGCGGCGTGAAATTCTACGTCGACGCCGATGGCAAGCTGGTGAAGGTCGAAGGCGACGAGAATCAGCCCATTACGCAAGGTCGCCTGTGCGTCCGCTGCCTGACATTGCCCGACATGACGTATCATCCGGACCGCGTCATTTATCCGATGAAGCGTGCGAAAGAGAACCGCGGCAAGAATGCGTGGGAGCGTTGCACGTGGGACGAGGCGTACGACATCATTGAAGAGAACATCCAGGGTCTCAAAGAGAAGTATGGTCCCGAGTCAATCGTGGTCTTCGGTGGCACTGGCCGCGAGGGCGGCCCGATGTGCGGCCCGTACGGCCAGGCCATGATCGGCACGCCGAACTCGTGCTACACGCAATCCGGCTATGCGTGCTATATTCCGCGCGTCGCTGCTGCAACCTATGTCGCTGGCGTTACCTATCCCGAGATGGACTACGCGGGCGGTCTGCCGCTGCGCTACGACGATCCGGCCTATGAGATCCCCGAAGTGCTCGTGACTTGGGGTAAGGAGCCCCTGCCTTCGAACGGCGACGGTTTCTTCGGTCACAGCGTCATCGACTGCATGAAGCGTGGCTCGAAGCTCATCTCCGTCGATCCGCGCAGCAACTGGCTGTCGACCCGCGCTGCCATCCATCTGCCCATCCGCCCGGGCACTGATGCAGCTCTGGGCATGGCGATGCTCAACATCATCATCAACGAGAAACTCTACGACGAGGACTTCACCGATAGGTTCTGCTACGGCTTCGAGCAGCTTTCCGAGCGCGTGCAGGATATGCCGCCCGAGAAGGCGGCCGAGATTTGCTGCGTTGACGTCGATGACATCTATGCGGCTGCTCGCATGTACGCCAATGCCAAGAACGCCGCCATCCTCTGGGGTTTGGCCATTGACCAGAAGGCCAACGGTGCCCAGGCCGGCCATTGCATCCTGGCCCTCGAGTCCATCACCGGCAACATGGACATTCCCGGCGGCCAGCTGCTCGGCGACGTGAACGACTCGTTGGGCGACCTCGGCTTTGGCTGGGCTGAGCTGGGTCCTGAGCTGCAGACCAAGATCATCGGCCTGAACGAGTATCCCGCATATGTGGCAATGGTTCTCAACTCGCATGCCGACCTGACGCTCGAGGCCATGGAAACAGGCGTGCCTTACGAGATTCACGGTGGTTTCATCGCTTCGACGAACCTGCTTGCCGGTACTTGCGCCGCCCAGCCCAAGCGTTGGCACGACGCCATGGTCAAGCTCGATTTTGTCTTTGCAGCCGATTGCTGGATCACGCCGACCATCCAATGCTGCGCTGACGTCATTCTGCCGCTCGCGACGTTCGCCGAGCGTCAGTCCGCCGTAGGCGTCCATTACGGCGCTTCGCCCAACATGACCGGCTGCGTCGTCGACGCCGTCAAGGTGGGCGAGACCAAGGGCGACCTCGAGATCCAGTATGAGCTGGGTTGCCGCCTGAACCCGAAGCCCTACGAGCGCTTCAAGGACTTCGAGGATTGGCGTGACGAGTTCCGCCTGGGCCACAACTTCACCTATGAGCATCTGCGCGACGAGGTGACCATTCAGCGCGACGTGCGCTACAAGAAGTACGAAACGGGCCGTTTGCGCCCCGACGGCAAGATTGGCTTCAACACGCCGACTGGCCGCATCGAGTTGTACTCGACGTTGTTCCAGCAGTTCGGCGACGACCCGCTACCGTACTACGAGGAGCCGCAGTACTCGCCGGTTTCGACTCCCGAGCTCATGGACGAGTATCCGTTCGTCCTGACCACGGGTGCCCGCATCTACGCGTTCTTCCACTCCGAGGGAAAGCAGATTCCGCTGCTTCGCGAGATGAATCCCGATCCGCTGCTCGAGATCAACCCTGCAGATGCAGCCAAGCTCGGCATCATCGATGGCGAGTGGGTCAACGTCGAGAACCAGTTCGGCAAATGCGAGCTGAAAGCCA
>CACZIP010000290.1 GCA_902781245.1 uncultured Coriobacteriaceae bacterium
CTGCTCATCCAGCTTTTCTTCATGTACTTCGCGCTTCCACGCGTGTTCGGTTTCAGCATAAACGCTGAAGCATGCGGCATGTTGGGCCTCGCGCTGCTCGGCGGCGCCTACATGGCCGAGTCGTTCAGAAGCGGCCTCGAAGCGGTCGAACCCATCCAGACTGAAAGCGCGCTTTCGCTGGGCATGACCAAGGGGCAGGTCATGCGCTACATCGTCTTGCCCCAAGCGGTCACGCTGTCCATCCAGTCGTTCGTGGCGAACGTCATCTTCCTGCTGAAGGAGACGAGCGTATTCTCGGCCATCAGCCTGATGGACTTGATGTTCGTGGCCAAAGACCTGATCGGCCTGTACTACAAGACCACGGAATGCCTGGTCATGCTCGTCATCTTCTACCTGATCATCATCTTGCCAGTGTCCATATTGGGAACCGTAGTCGAAAGGAAGCTTCGCTATGGAGCTTTTGGGTCTTGATGTCCTGTTCAAGGGCAGCAACGCCATGCGGCTCCTTCAAGGCCTCGGCGTTGCGGTCGAAATAAGCATCATCTCGGTGGTCATCAGCATCGTGTTGGGCATGCTCTTCGGCGTCTTCATGACGTGGAAGAACCCCGTCGCACGCGTGATCAGCCGCATTTACCTGGAAATCGTGCGCATCATGCCGCAGCTGGTGCTGCTCTTCATCGTGTTCTTCGGCGCGACGCGCGTCTTGAGCATCAACATTTCCGCGGAACTCAGCTCGATCATCGTGTTCAGCTTCTGGGGCGTCGGTGAGATGGGCGACCTGGTTCGCGGCGCACTTGAAAGCATCCCCAAGCATCAGTACGAGAGCGCGGCGGCACTCGGCATGAACAAGAGACAGATCTACTACCATATCGTGATTCCGCAGGCCATCAGGCGTCTCATTCCCATGTCAATCAACCTGGTCACCCGCATGATCAAGACGACGAGCCTCATCCTCATGATCGGCGTCGTCGAGGTCATGAAAGTTGGCCAGCAGATCATCGAGGCCAACCGCATGGCAAGCCCCAACGCGGTGTTCGGCATCTACGGCACCATCCTGCTGCTGTATTTCCTGGTGTGCTGGCCCATCAGCATGCTTGCACGCTATCTCGAGAAGAAATGGAGCAACTGATGGCTGGGGGTACGACGCACCACGACAGATCGGAGATGAAGCATGGCTGACAACACCGTGCTGCGCATAGAGAACCTTCGCAAGGCGTTCGGCGACAACGTCGTCATCGACGGGTTGGACCTTGACGTGAAACAGGGCGAGGTCATCGTCGTCATCGGGCCGTCCGGCTGCGGCAAGTCGACGCTTCTGCGCTGCATCAACGCCCTCGAAGACATCCAGGGCGGCCACATTTGGATCGACGACGAAGAGGTCGACGGCAGATCGAAGAACATCGCGCAGATTCGCCAGAAGCTGGGAATGGTGTTCCAGAGCTACGACCTGTTCCCACACAAGACCATCATCGAGAACGTCACGCTCTCCCCCATCGTCGTGCAGAAGCGCCCAAAGGACGAAGCAATCGCCGAAGGTGAAGCCCTGCTCAAGCGAGTGGGCCTGCTCGACAAGCGCGACGATTATCCGCGCCAGCTGTCAGGCGGCCAGAAGCAACGCGTGGCCATTGCACGCGCGCTGGCCATGAAGCCCGAGGTGATGCTGCTTGACGAAATCACCGCCGCACTCGACCCCGAGATGGTCCACGAGGTGCTCGACGTCATCTTGGACCTGGCACGCGAGGGAAAGACCATGATCATCGTCACCCACGAGATGAGCTTCGCGCGCGCCGTGGCCGACCGCGTCATCTTCCTCGAAGGAGGGCACATCGTCGAGGAGGGCATTCCCGAGCAGTTCTTCTCGAACCCCAAGACGGAACGTGCGCGCGAGTTCCTGCGTACGTTCGAATTCACCGCCGTCCGCTCGCATGTTGCCGAGTAGGACGCACCTGTCATCGCCAGAACCGAACGCAAGCTAACGGTAATGCGAATAACGGCCGCCAGTACGAGAAAGATATGATTACTAAAAGCCACGTAAATCAGGAAACCGACTGAACGCTTAAACAAGGGCTCAAATATCGAAAAGGTATTGAAGGATAGGAGCAGGGAATGAAAAGGGAGTTTTTGAAAATTGCAACGGTAGCTGCGGCGCTCGTCCTCGCGGTGGGCGTGCTGGCGGGCTGCGGATCGTCGAGCGGCAGCGCTGCGAGCGCGTCGGGATCTGCGGCGTCGGGCAGCGCCTCTGCAAGCGCGTCGGGCAACACGGTGTACCGCACGCTTGACGAGATCAAGGCGAGCGGCAAGCTGGTCATCGGCGTGTTCAGCGACAAGAACCCATTCGGCTACGTTGACGAGAACGGCAAGTATGCCGGCTATGACATCGAGCTGGCCAACCGCCTGGCCGAGGACCTGGGCGTCGAGGTCGAGTTCGTCTCCACCGAGGCCGCTAACCGCGTCGAGTACCTCGAAACCGGCAAAGTCGACATCATCTTGGCCAACTTCACGGTCACGCCCGAACGTGCCGAGGCAGTCGACTTCGCAGACCCGTATATGAACGTGGCGCTCGGCGTCGTCTCGCATAACGACAAAGTTATCACCGACCTTTCGCAACTCGGCGCAGACGACAAGGTCATCGTCATCACCGGCACCACTGCCGAGACGTACCTGACCGAGAACAACCCCGAGATCAAGCTGCAGAAGTTCGAGACCTATGCGAACGCCAAGACCGCATTCGAG
>CACZIP010000291.1 GCA_902781245.1 uncultured Coriobacteriaceae bacterium
CATTCGATATCCGGCTGTCAAAGTGCGTTAATCGGGTAAATCTACTCAGCTTCAAAAAACTTCGGATTATCCCTTGACTTCATATAGCTGGTCTCCTCTTGTTCCCTTGGCTTAAGGATAGGTGTGGCGAACGCTTCAGGCGAGCGAGTATGAGTTGAATATAGTTAAATAAATCAACCAATGGTTGACTCTAGAAGTGATTTAATCGACTGGCTTTGAGGCCGGCTTTACAGGTGGTTCTGTCGGCTGGCTTCGAGGTCGCCTTAGCAGGCAGCTCTATCGGCTGGCGCGGACGGTGTCGAACGTCACGAGCGCGATGCCCGTCCAGATGCAACCGAGGCACACGCCATGTGCCAGCGTGAACGGCTCGCCGAACAGGAGCACACCGGTCAGGAGCGCAAGGGTGGGGCTGATGTATTGGATGAACCCGAGCAGCGACAGCGGAATCAGGTTCGCCGCTTTCGCGAACAGGATGAGCGGGATGGCGGTGGCCGGGCCGCCCAGTATGAGCAGCACCGTGAGGTAGACGCCATGCGCGGTGTCGAGGTTCGCGGCGAATGCATGCGTGCCTGTGACGTGCGCAAGTACGATGGCGAACGCGATGGCGGGCAGGACCATGACCGTGTTCTCGAACGCAAGCGCCGTGATGGCGGGGTAGCCGGCCTTTTTCTTGACGGCACCGTAGATGCCGAAGCTCAAAGCGAGGGCAATCGCAATCCAAGGGAATTGCCCGTAGTTGATGGTGAAGTAGCCAACGCCGATGGTACACAGCGCCACGGCGACGATCTTCAGCGGTGACAGCCGCTCCCGAAAAACGATGATGCCCAACACGATCGATACGAGTGGGTTGATGTAGTAGCCGATGGCGGTCTCGACGATATGGTCGATGTTGACGGCATAGATGTAGATCGACCAGTTCAGCGTGATGATGAGGGCGGCTGGCACCAGGAAGCGCCAGGCGCGCGGTTGTTTGAGCAGCCCCGGCAAGTCAAGTCGTGCGATGGCGCAAAATGCGACGGTTGTCACGAAGCACCAAATGATGCGGTGCGCAATGATCTCGAGCGAATCGACTTCGCTGAGCAGCTTCCAATAGATGGGGAAGAGGCCCCACAGCAAATAGCAGAACACGCCCGCAACGATGCCGCGGCGTTCGTCGGTGCTCAACCCCCTCGTCGGTGCTTCGCTTGTTTCTCCCAAATTTGCCATTGCTGCATTATAGGGAAAACAGCCGCCTTGTTAGGTGAGGCTGGCGATGTAGGCGATGGCAGCCTCCTTGTCGATGTTCGGCCAGTGACGCGGATTGGGGGTGCCGGAATAGTGGTATTCGGCAGGCGCGGGCACGGTGGTAATGACGCCCGACTCGTACTTCTCCTGCTTGTTCATGTCGTAGATGCGCACGTTGACCTCGGTATCATAGGCTTCCGTTGCACCACCGTATGTACCGACCAGGTTGAACGTGGGATAGATGTAGACGAAGTAGTCGAAGTTCTCCGAAGCGTTGCGCATCGTTTTCACGCCCGTCCCTTCGAGTTCCTCGAAAAGCGAGATGGACGTGAGGTCGAAGAACTTGTCGTAGTTGCCGAACTGGCTTTCGTGTGGGTCGCCCAAGTAGACGACGCACGTTCCGTCGAGCTTTGGAGCAGTGTCCACGACCTTGAAGGACTTGCCCTTCTCGAATGCTTGTTCCGCTCTGTCCTCGAGGAGGTTTTTGAGCACTTTCACGACATCTTCGCTGTTGTTGAGCGAGAGGATGTCGATGTCGGCAACATTGACGAGCGAGCTCTCGTCGCCGTCCCAGCTCTTGCACGGCTCATTGGTCTTGAAGCCCCTATCGAAGAGCTGAAGCTCGAGCATGAACGTGCAGTAGCCGTTGGTGGCTGTCCAGCCGTCTGTTTCGGGGTAGATGATCATGCGTTTTAGCGACGTCAAATCCTCGAGGTTGTCGAACAGCCTATCCGAGTCGCCGACCTTGAAACCCCATTTTTCATTGTTTGCACGGTACTCGGACGTGATTCCCTCGATGAAGCGGATCTCTTCGACGCCCTTAAAGACATGAAGGCCGTTGTGCCCGTCCATGGGCCCGGTCGCGTCGATCCAGATCGACTTCACGCTTTCGATGTTCGGTATAGCATCTGCGCTGTAATTGGAGAGCGTGTACGCATCGGGGTCGTACAGCGCCCCGGTCTTCGTCAGAAGCGCTGTCCATTCCTCGTTCTTCTTGAGCGCTTCTGCCAGGCCATGTTTCTGGGAAGCGCCCATGTCCAGGCATTTCAGGGAATTGCATGGGAGGTCCGCCAGGCCCTGGCTCAACTTGTCGGCATCCACGTCGACTACGTTGTGCAGGCAGAGGATGCCGATGTCCGCACCTGAAACCGATTTCCCGAGCACCTCGAAGAACTTGTCGATATCGCTCACTTTTTCCATGTCGACGATGAGCGAATCGGTATCCTCTTCGTACGCAAAGGCGTCCTCGCCGCCGAGTCCGTCGGCGGCGATGAGCTTTTCGTACGCAACATCAAGGCCCGCTTTTGTTTGCCCCACACCGGAACATGCAGCGAGCGCCAATCCGCAGAAGACTGCAAGCATCGCTGCGGCAGCCGTTGCAGCCGCGGTGGTAATCAGTCGCTTGCTCATATGACGACGCCTCCTACTATCTACTTATCGTGTTTTGACTGTTCCAATCGAACCATTCAGAATGCGATGCAGTTACT
>CACZIP010000292.1 GCA_902781245.1 uncultured Coriobacteriaceae bacterium
GTTCATCTGGGGTACGAATCCGGCACAATCGGACAACTCAGCGTTCTGGCAGACTATCCGTGCTGCAGGGAAGTCAGAAGACATGCAGCTCATCTGCGTCGATCCGCGGTTCACCCAAGTTGCGGGGTGTGCTGACTTGTGGCTTGCACCGCGTCCTGGCACCGACTGCACGCTGGCTCTCGGCATGCTTCATGTCATCATCGAGGAAGGTTTGGAAGACCGCGCATTCGTCGATGAGTGGTGCCACGGTTTTGATGAACTGGCTGAGCACGTTAAACCATTTACCCCTGAATACGTGAGCAGTTTCTGCGACGTCGATCCCGACGACATAGTTCGTGCTGCCCGTATTTTCGCATCAGGTCGAACAGCGCTCGTGTCAGGTCGCGGTATCGACCAGGTGGGCAAGTCTGTTGCTCCGACACACCGGGCGATATGCTGCTTGCGTGCAATTACCGGCAACGTGGATAGAGCTGGCACCTTCATTCTCAACGAGGCGAGTGATTTCGTTAGCGAAGTCGAATTCGAGATGAGCGACGTGCTGACAGACGAGCAGCGCGCGCTCTGCCTGAACGAAGGTGTAGCGCCACTGCAATGCTTCACGGGATACGACCTCGTACGCGAACAGACCGAGAAGTTAGGTCGTCGCTTGCCTATGCGCTACATGACATCATCGAGCCCGGATCTCGTGCTCAAGGCAATGGAGACGGGCGAGCCGTACCGGGTGAGCGCGCTGATCGTGAACGCGACGAACCCGCTGCTCACGTATGCCGACACGAACCGTGTTTTCCGTGCGCTCATGGGGCTTGAGCTTATTGTCGTGCTCGACTATTACATAACGCCGACGGCTGCATTGGCTGATTACGTGCTGCCGTGTGCGGGGGCGATTGAGCGACCGATATTCCAGATTCACGGAGGAGTTGCCAACTTCGGATATGGCGGACCAGCAGCTGTCGAGCCATATTACGAGCGCAAGACCGATTACGATATTTTCAAAGCATTGGGAAATCGTCTCGGACAAGCAGAAGCTTGGCCCGATGAAACTCTTGCCGATGCGTTTGCAACTCAGCTGGCTCCGACGGGATGGGATTGGATCGACTACTGCCTATTCGGTGCATACAGCCTGCCACCATCTGAGGAAAAGCACCGTAAACTTGGTTCAGACGGGAAACCGCAAGGCTTTGCGACGACGACGGGCAAGATCGAGCTTGCGAGTGAGTTATTGCCAAAGCTCGACGATCAACGATTGCCCGAGCAAGGTCCGTTCATGCGGCTGTGTTCGCCTGAGCTCGTCGAAAAGCTCGAGGCAGAAGGCGCCCATCACGTCGAGATGCTGACGGGTAGCCGCAAGCAGCCGTACAACGCGTCGATGTACCTCGAGAACCCAGACTTCAGGCGTGGTACTCCTGGCCCGGTTGTCGAGATGTGCCAGGATATGGCTGAAAGGCTTGGCCTTGCAAAAGGCGATACCGCTAAGCTCACAACCGATTTCGGCGAGGCGCGTTTCACGGTTTCGATTGCGAAGATGCGCGATGAGCTGATTAATGTCGACTACGGATGGTGGCATCCCGAGAACGGTGTTCCCCAGGCTCCGGATTTCGGGGGGATTTGGGAGAGCAACGTGAACACTCTCACGAGCTGTAAGCTTCAGGAGCATCTCATCGGCACATGGGCTTACAACGCCATCGACTGCATGATTCAAAAAGACGATACGTCCCTCTCATGGGATACAATATAAAAGTTTGAAAAAGAAAACCTCGTCTTAAAAGGGGGTAGCCCCTTTTCACGAGTTTGGTTGAAAGGATGAAGACGTTTATGGCCGAGAAGAAACAAGCACTGCTCATTTTCACGAAGCCGCCGCTGCCCGGTGTCGTCAAGACGCGTATGACGAACGAATACGGCGGGTTCTTCTCGATGGAGCAGGCGGCGCAGTTCTACAAGTGCTGCTTCTACGACGTGTGCGAAATGTCAGTTCAGGTATTGATGGAGCTGCAGGCCATGAACGACGAGCTTGTTGCCGCTGATCCAACTGCTGACAAGATCACGTACGATTTTTTCTGCTCGACGACGCCGGAGAAGAGCTTGCCCAAGGTGCAGGAGGTCTTCGACGCTATCGGTCCGTGGCCGATGGATATCCACTTCATCGTCGATTCCGGCACCACGTTCGACGAGCATTTCAACGATGCGTTCGAGCAAATCTTCGCCATGGGCTACGAAAGCATCGTCTCTATCGGCGGTGACGTACCGACCATGCCGAAGAGCCATCTCATTCAGGCATTCCAGTGGCTCGACTATTTCCAATCCCTCGGCACTCCCGGATTCGTCTACGCGCCGTGCCAGGAATGCGGCACGTCGCTTGTTGGTTTCAGCCATAACACGGTGATGGATCACACGGGCGTCTACTACAACATGGATGGTCGCCCTGCGCTTGACGGCTACCTCGAGAAGCTGCAGGAAGCAAACGTGCCATCGGCGTATTTCGAGCCGATTGCCGATGTCGACGAGATTACCGACCTTGGACATGCCATCTCCTGCATGCGCGCAATCAAGGAGGCTGCGAAATACCAGCCGCTGTTCGTTCCGCGTCGTACGCTGGGATGGTGCGATCTCATGGGTATCACGGTGTCCACGCCGCCCAACGAAAACCACGACCCGCGCGACTACCTCGACGGCAAGGTCGATGCCTTCATCGCAGGC
>CACZIP010000293.1 GCA_902781245.1 uncultured Coriobacteriaceae bacterium
GTGCGCTTCGACATGCCCTGCTCGAACTCGTTGGTCACCTTCGAGGGGCATTTCGTCTCGCAGGCACCGCAGCCGGTGCACAGGTTGTAGTCGATGTACTTGGCCTTCTCGCGGATGGTCACCTCGAAGTTGCCGATGTAACCCGAGACGCTCTCGACCTCGGAATAGCTCTTCACCGTGATGTTGGGATGGTTGCCCACCTCGGACATCTTGGGCGTGCAGATGCATGCCGAGCAGTCCATCGTGGGGAACGTCTTGTCAAGCATGACCATCTTGCCGCCGAGCGACGTCTCGCGCTCGACGATGGTCACGGGGAAGCCAGCGTCGGCGATGTCGAGCGCCGCCTGCATGCCCGCGATGCCACCGCCGATGACGAGCGCCCGCTTGTGCACGGGAATCTCGGTCGACTGCAGCGGTTGCAGGCGCGCGACCTTGGCGACGGCCATCTTGACGAGGTCCTTGGCCTTCTCGGTCGCGATGTCGCGGTCCTTGTGCACCCACGAGCATTGCTCGCGCAGGTTGGCGACTTCCAGCATGTAGGGGTTGACCGGGGTATCGGCCAGAAGCTTGCGCCACGTTGGCTCATGCATGCGCGGCGAGCAGGCGCCCACCACGACGCGGTCGATGCCCTTCTCGATGATGGCGTTCTTCACGCCCTCCTGGCCGGGGTCGGAGCATGTGTACTTGTTCGTCTCGACGTAGACGACGTCGGGAAGCGACCGCGCCATCTCGGCGACGGCCTCGACGTCGACGGTCGCCGCGATGTTGCTGCCGCAATAGCAGAGGAACACACCGATTCTGCTCATCGTGCAACCTCCTCTCCGTCAGCAGCCGATGCCGCCGCGGCTGCTTTCGCCTCAGCAGCAGCCTTCGCAGCCTTCTCGGCTTTCTTGGCCGCGATCTTTGCGGCCAACTCAGCTTTCTTGCGTTCTTCCTCGGCTCGGGCTGCCATGTCGGCTTCCTCGGCCTCGAGCGCGTCGAGCTCGCGCTGCAACAGCAGGCGCTCGGCCGGGTGGAAGTGTACGTCGATGCCCACCTCGACCGGCTCGGCACCGAACGCCAAGCCAATCAGCTCGGTGAAGTAGTAGCACGGAATGTCGAACGGCTCCTTGCCAGCCGCGACACGCGCAGCGTTGATCTCGGCCTCGCGCATGTCGAGATTGAGCATGCACAGAGGACACGACGTGACGATGCAATCGGCACCGTTGGCCTGCGCGTTCTCGAAGATGCGCTCGACCATGGGCTTCACCTGCTTGGGCACCACCATCTGCTGTGCGGCACCGCAGCACTCGGTCTTGTAGGCCCAGTCGACCGGTTCTGCCCCGATGAGCTCCATGAGGTCGTCCATGCTCGTCGGATCTTCCTCATCGTCGAACTCGCACACGTCGACGGGGCGCACCATGGCGCATCCGTAGTAGCAGGCCACCTTGAGGCAACGCAGCTTCCTCGCGACCTTCTCGGCGATGGCCTCGCGCACATCGTCGGACACGAACGCCTCGAGGAGGCTGACCACGTCCGCTTTTGCCTCGTAGGGCATGTCGATGAGCTCGCGCAGATGAGCGAGGTTGTCTTCGCTTTCACGCGCGTAGACGAGCGACGTCTTCAGGGAGCGGTAGCAACCTGCGCAAGGCGCCACCACGTCGAGCTCGGGGAATTCGCGCTCGGAGATGGCCATGCTGCGCGCAGGCAGAGCGACTGCGAGCTCAGGGCTCGTCAGTGCCGCAGCTGATGTGCCGCAGCAGTTCCAATCTGGAATCTCGAGCATTTCGAACCCGATCTTGTCGGCCACGTACTCGGTCGACCGGGTGAACGATACACCCGTCGTGTTCGCCGAGCAGCCGGGGAAATACGAGTACTTCATCATGCTACGCTTCACCACCCTTCTGCGCATCGGCGTGGCGTTCGGCGTCGGCGGCCATCGCGCGGTCTATAAGTGCGGCCACCTCGGCGCGACCTTCGATGTTGTGCATGGCCACGCCCACCATGCCGCGCTTGAGCATGCGCGTGGCATTTCCCATGTCCTGCATGAAGTGGCCCGACTTGATGTTGTAAGCGGCCGCTAGATACTGCTCGTTGGACACGCCATGTGCGCGAACGTTCGCGATGAACTCGTCATCGAAGATGTCCGCTTCGGGCACCGGACGGTTGCCGGCGCGCTTCGAAGCCTGTCGCACAGCGCGCATGACCGAGCAGATGTCGACGTTCTGCGGGCAACGGCTCGAGCAGACCACGCATTGCGCGCAGATCCACGGAGTCTTAGCCTCGAGAACGACATCGACCGCACCAAGCTGCAAGTACCTGATGACCTCGCGTGGCATCAGGTCCATGCCATCGGCGAGCGGGCAACCCGCCGTGCACTTGCCGCACTGGTAGCAGTCCTTCAAGTCGACTCCCGCTTCCGCGGCAATCGACTCGCATGCTTTCAGGCTATCGTCTGAAATAGCCGAAAGGTCGATGGCATGCATAGCCAGCCTCCTTCCCGGGAGACTCTGCCACGGTACGCTGAAGCTGTCCGCACCGTAGGTCGGCTCCCAGCAACGAAATGCGTTTTACCTGATAATTCTCTCTACCGGCTGCATGAAAATGCAGCCGGCCCACCTGCATCTTATCGTGAGGAAGTCATAGTTAGCGGACGCATCGGCAATCGGCAGGCTGTTCGGCGTGTTGCACGGGATGAACGAGCGCTGTGCCAA
>CACZIP010000294.1 GCA_902781245.1 uncultured Coriobacteriaceae bacterium
GCGGCGTTCTGGTCCTCGGCGGAATGGGAGAACGGGTATTCTCTTTCCTTGATGACCCTGACGGTCTGCTTGAAGAAATCGATGTAGTCCATAGCGCCCTCCTCGGCACCCATCGCTTAGGAGCAAATGGAAAGGCTTGATATATTATCCGCAGCTTTCTGCGCACAAAAAGCTGAATCCTAACGATTACCGCCGAATACGGCGTCGATGTGCGCTGCAAGCTCCCGCCATGCTGCGGTTTCTGCGAGCACAGGCTCGAGTGCTTCGGCAAGCGTGCGGTAGTACCATGCGTGCTGATTAGGATCCTTCTGGTTGAAGCGGCTCCAAAGCTCATCGCCGAGTTCCTCGAAATCGCGGTGTATCGCCCTCATGTTCGATAGCTTGTCGCCCAGGCACACCATCTTCACGCCGATGTCGTCGGCGTTTCTCACGTGCTCGATGCCCTCGAGCTTGCGGACCTTCCATGTCTGCGCGGCGGGCACGCCCTCGCGCTTGTCCTCCGACTCGCCTGCCACGATGGCGGCCACGCGGCTGCCGAACTTCCCTTCCAGCTCATCAACTGTCACGCCGGCGTCCTCCACCACGTCGTGCAGCACGGCAGCCGCGAGCACCTCCACGTCATCGGTGAAGCTCGCACAGATGGCAGCCGCCTCCATCGGGTGCACGATGTACGGCAGCTTCGAGCCCTTGCGAAACTTGCCAGCGTGTTTCTGCGCGGCGAACTCCACGGCACCTTCGAGCAGGTTGTCTTTCGACATATCGTCCCCTCACCGAGCCATTACTTGCGATAACTATACGTGATAAAAATCCTTATCAGCCTGCTCGAAATCGACGTTATCCGCCTTCGTTTCTTCAGCTAGCTTTGCATCCATTTATCAAGCTCAGCCTGTTCTTTAGCAATCCTGCGGTCGTCTAGGCGAATCCAAATCGCAACCACCACGTTCGCCACAACCAGGAGGACAACGAAAGCTATGGCGATCTGCGGCAAGAACAAAATGAGCCCAGCTATTGCCAAGACCGGTATCAACAAGAAAGCTTCCATGTTTGCCTCCACTCGCCCTTCCCGCGGCAATCGATTTGCGGGACGAGCACATTGTTGCTGAAAAGTGACAATATGCGTGTACTGTATATTGGACAGTAAAAGCGAAACTGCGACAGTTCCAGCCTTGTACCTGGAACTGTCGCAGAATGGACGGGGCGTCACCTTGCACTCGCGCCCAGCATGCCTTTCATTGCGACCTCCCATCTCTCGATGGGAGGTCGCAACTCACAGAGATTGTGCAGTGAGCGCATTCAAGCCACGATGGTGTTCGAGCGCGTCGGGCAACGACTTGCAATCACTGAAAATCGGTCTGATCCCACTCGTGTCCGCATTTATTGCATTTCACATGGACAGTGCCGCAGTAACAGCCTGGGTCTAGGCCTGTGATGCTGACATCATCGCTCCCGCATTTCGGGCAAGTTATTCCTGTGCAGTTCCCGGAATCGGAATCTTCTCCACCGGCGATAGCGGCGAGCACCTCGTCGGGCAGCGGGACCTTGGCCTCCTTGGCGAGTGCCAGCAGCTCCTGTACGCTGTCGCATGCACGGGCCTTCTCCTGCAGCTCAGCGGGCAGATCCTTGATGTAGTTCTCCACGTTCATGGCCGACCTCCTCCTGAATCGCGCGTGTTCTGCCTTGCAATCCATTATACGAAGCAAGAGGCGAACCGTTTCACGCCGGCCGATAGCCACCCTTATCTGCAACGCCGATCTCCCAACGCAATCAAGCTGTGCTACAAGAAGAGGAAGCTGGGCTACGTTCCCCACGGCAAGAACGAGCAGCTCGCCCTCATGGCGTTCTACGGCCACAAGGGCGTCTTCGAGGCGCGCGTCCAGAAGGTCGACCCCGAGGCCGAGCCCTGGCTCCAGGTGCGCGTGGGCATCTACGTGAAGGACGCGCGATAGGATTCGTGGCACAACATCCGCAAGCACGAAGCAAAAGGAGCGCAGCACCTCTTTGCGCATGAGCGCTGCGTTGGGATCGGGCTTACCAATCTTCTTCGGGCGTGTTCACGTAGTAGGTGCCGCCTTCGCTGTACTCTTCGTCGAAGGCATCCTCGTGGTACTCGAGTTCGACCGGGCCCCAGTGGGTGGCAAGCTCGTCGGCGTCCTCCTGCAGGAAGCGCGGATTGCTCGTCGATATGAGGCGCACGAGGAGGTCCTGATCCCAGATGAGATATGAGATCTCGATGATGTCGTCCGGCCTGAAGCGCACCCCGTTGTCGAGAGCCTCCTCGACGAGGCACTCTACGTCTCCATCGTAGTCATCGTCGTTGATGGCCTTCATGACGGCCTTGCGGCTGGTCGTGTCAACGTCCTCGTAGTCATAGATGCTTTCGCGAGCCGACTTCTTCTTGCCCTTCTTGCCGCTAAGTGAATCGCGGTCGTAATCGTCGTCCCAGCGCGACTCGCTCGCCTCGCGCTCGGCTTCCTCCGATGCGCGCATCATCTCGGAAGCGAACATCCCACCGATAGCGCCCATCGCTCCAGCTTCGCCAGGGCTCATGCTGCCGTCATGGTTGAAATCGAAGACGGAACCGAGCATCGGGTGATTGTTGAAGAAATCGTTGCTCATGTTTGCCTCCCCTCACCCTTCCCGCGCAGCTTGATTGGCGGGACGCACATATTGTCGCCTACATAGGTGAC
>CACZIP010000295.1 GCA_902781245.1 uncultured Coriobacteriaceae bacterium
CGTCACAAACGGCTCCGAGTGCGTGACTTTGATCGAGAACAAGGACAACTACAAGAAGGCCGAGGATTTCAAGGGCAAGAAAATCGCTTGCTTCCGTATGGAAACAGGGCATATGGTAACGAAGTCATGGCTGCGCAGTCAGGGTTTGACAATTGGCAACAGCCCCGAAGATGTGGAAAGCGGAAAAGCCGACGTGGCTTTCATCCTTCTCGAGAACGCTGCAGCCGAGGTTGCTGCCGTCGAGAACGGCGAAGTCGACATGTGCTTCGTGAACAGCGGCTACGGCTATGTCGCAACGAAGGGTGGCAAGTGTGCTATTGCCTTCCAACCTCAAGAGCTTATCGGCCACGAATTCCCGTGTTGCCGCCAGACCACGAATCGCACGGCATTCGAGGATAAGAAGTCCCAACTGTTGAAATTTGAAATCGCCAACATCCGCGCGATGTATGACATCGCAAACGACAAGGAAGGCGTCATCAAGGACATTATGGATTACTCAGGCCAGGACGAGGATTACGTCACGGCCATCACGTACGGCAGCGGCGATTACGTGGCAGCCATGCAGTTCGAAATGGATCCGCGTACGTCCGACGTTTACACGTTCTACGGCGACATGATTGCCAACGGGGATATCGAATACGACGACCAGAGCCTCATTCTCGAGCACATGGACTCGACGATATACAAGGCAGCTCTCGATACACTCATCGAGCGCGGCGAGAACGTTGACTTCTACAAAGGCCTGCTTGCCAAGTACGAGAAGAACAACACGATGGGCGTGTAGCTGGGTGATGCGCTGAACAGGGATAGACCCTGTTCAGCGCCTTTGCTTTGCATCAAGTCTGTCTGTATTAAGGACGTTCATGCCATCCATTGTTTTCAAAGACGTCGATTACGCATATGTCGACAACAACGAAACCTATGTTGCGCTCGAGGGCATCGATCTCGAGATTTCAGACGGTGAGTTCGTGTGTCTGGTGGGGCATTCCGGTTGCGGCAAGTCGACGATGCTCAGCCTCATTGCCGGCCTTGAGATGCCGACGCATGGTCAGGTGCTCATCGACGGTCGCGTCGTCGATGGGCCGGGTCCCGATCGTTCGATCGTGTTCCAAAACTATTCTCTGTTCCCGTGGCAAACTGCTGTCAAGAACGTCATGTTCGCGATGCAGCAGACGAATAAGGGCATCGACAAGTCTGAATCCGAAAGCCGAGCGCGTGCCTTGCTCGAAAAGGTTGGCGTTGGCGATGCTGCCGATCGCTATCCGTTCCAGCTTTCGGGTGGTATGCGTCAGCGTGTCGCCATTGCCCGGGCACTTGCCATCGATGCGCCCATTATGCTGCTCGACGAACCGTTCGGCGCGCTGGATCCCATGATACGCCGGCGTCTGCAAGACATGCTGCTCGACCTCTGGGAGGGTTCGTGCTGCAAGACGGCGGTATTCGTCACGCACGATATCGATGAGGCGCTCATCTTGGCCGACCGCATCGTGTTCATGGAGCCGAAGCACGTTATCAAGTCCTTCAACTTGCCAAAGGGGAGGGATCGCGTCGGATCTCCCGAAGTTGAAGTGGTCAAAGCGGAGGTCCTCGAGCTGTTCGAGGCGACTGCGACGGGGAAGGAGGACGAGGAGTGATGGCTCACTATTCCGAAACCGAAGAGAACCCCGTGGCTCACAAGAAGGCCCTGCGTTTTCTCAAGCCATCGTTTGTCGTCGCAACGCTCCTGTTCGTGGCAACCGTCGTCGCCATCGCCATTCCAGGGAAAGGGCTCGTGAAGACGAGCGTGCCTTTTTACATCGCGGTCGCGATCATCGAGGTCTTGTTCCTTTGGCGCTATATTGCAGGTGGATGCAAGCGTTCGACTGCCAACATCGTTTCGGTTGTATGGGTGCTGCTTATTGGTTGGGAGGTCTTTGCGACCGATTTGAAAGTCATGCACCCCGTGCTCATCCCACTGCCCGAGAATGTGTTCGCGGTGTTCTCGAAGATTCCCGAGGAATTGCTGCGCAACGTCGTCTCGTCTCTGACGTTGCTCGGTCAAGGATTCATCACCTCGCTCGTTGCAGCGACCATCATCGGATTGTTCGTGGGGTGGCTTCCAAAAGTGCGTGAGATGGTGTTTCCGATTGCCAAGGTGCTTGCGCCCATACCGGCTATCGTGTTCACGCCCTACCTGGTTTTGCTCTTGCATTCGTTCAGGGCAGCTGCAGTTATGGTCATCTTCCTGGGCATTTTCTGGCCGACGCTCATGAACACGATTTTGCGCGTTGAGAGTCTCGACAAGCGGATTCTCGATTCCGCCAAGATGATGGGTTTATCGACGCCTACGATGATTTTCCGCGTGCTTCTGCCGTATCTGTATCCGACGATCGCCACGGGGCTTAAGGTTCAGCTGCCAGCAGCTATGCTCATGCTTGTGATGGCTGAGATGTATGGTGCGTCGAGTGGTCTGGGGTACTTCGTCATCAACTACACGAACTATGGTAACTACACCAATGTGGTGGCAGGCATTATCATGGTGGGCATCGTAGTGACCATCCTTGACGGGCTGGTTGGCGTGCTCATCAAGAAGACAGTGAAGTGGAGCGAATAGCAACGTGTTGAAAGGACTACTCCTTTCAACGAACGGCTTCAAGAGAGAGGGTTTGACATGTCAGCTGGGAAGGCGAATTGTCTCGTGTGC
>CACZIP010000296.1 GCA_902781245.1 uncultured Coriobacteriaceae bacterium
TTCGATTGTCGCTTCGACCGGCTGGGATGTCCGCCTACAGCAGTTCGGCTTACCTAATCACTATGAAGAAAGTGCCTCACAAGCGGCGAACATCCTAGCCGGTCGAAGCGACAATCTAAAACGCCATGCGCAAGACGAATAACGCTATGCCTCAGCTGTCAACTCGATGGTTTGACCGGGCTCGATGATGATGCGGCCAGGAGCTTTGAACGACTCGGCCTTATTGCGATCGAACAGCTGGGACGGGTCGTTGGGGTCGTCCATCGGCACCAGGTGCACGGGGATGCTGTGGCGTGCATCGACCAGCTTGGCGCATTCGCTCGCTTCGTCGATACCCATGTTGTAGAAGCCGTCGCCGGGGAAGACTGCGTAGTCGATGCCCATGGCGGCGAGCTTGCCCGAACGCATGTCGTCGGTCATGCTCGTATCGCCCGATGCATAGAGCGTCACACCATCGAGTTCCAGGATAAAGCCAACGCATTTGTCGATCGGGTGGTTCTTGTTGCAAGCTTGAACGGCAGTGATCAGCACGCCGTGCGACGTTGTAGAGAGGTATGCGTCGGCAAGGGGGTGAAGGTCTGCTGCGCGGACGATCTCGCAATCAAGAGCATGGGGCATCTTGTTCACCTGGTTATGGTCGAAATGCTCGTGCGTCACCAGGATGAGGTCTGCGGCGAGATCATAACCATCGCCTATGAACGGATCGACGTAGACGACGGTGCCGTCGTCGAGAATGAGTCGGTACGAGCCGTGTCCTTGGTAGAGCATCTTTGCCATGTTGGCCTCCATCTGCCGGGGGTTGCCGAGCTTTCGGCGAACTCGATTTCACAACGCAGACTATAGCGCAGCTTTCGTTCGAGCTCCATTACTATGTGATGAACAAGACCGCTTCAGCGAGTCTTCCTCTGATAGAATTGCCAAGTTAAACGCATCAGAAATAGAGGTTATCAGCTCATGGGCAAGTACACTTCCAAGCAGCTCATCGGTTTCATCCTTCCGTCTGTTGTCGGCATCCTGCTTTTCATGATTCCAATTCAAGTCGATGACAGCTGGACGATCATCGTGAAGCTGATCGCCGATATCATCGGCGACGCTCTTGCCGGCTTCCTGCCGATTCTCTGCGTGGCTATCGTCACGGTATCCGCGGTGCTCGGTGTGGCATCGCTCGGGAAGCCTTCGTTCATCACGAGCTATCCCATCATCAACGAGACGTTTACTGCCACACCTGTCTGGGCGGTTATCCGTGTTGTCGGCTGCATTTTCATCTGGGTAACGTTCCTCGGCCTTGGGCTTGATGCCGATGGTGAGATTGTAGGCCCGCTCGGCTACATCTCAACAGACGATGCTGGTGGCTTCGTGCTGGGCGAACTGCTCACCGTGCTCGTCATTATTTTCCTTCTGGCGGGCCTTCTCTTGCCCCTGCTGCTCGATTTCGGCCTGCTCGAGTTCATCGGCGCGCTGCTCACCAAGGTCATGCGCCCGCTATTCAAAATTCCCGGTCGTGCAGCCGTCGACTGCATCACGTCTTGATACGAGGGCGGCTATTACTCCGAGCGCGAGGCTTCCATCGTGTCGACGACGTTTTCTGCTGTGTCCATCACATTTTCTATCGTCGTGCTCGCGCAAGTTGGTCTCATGGACTATTTCGGCCTGTATTACCTGCTCATTTGTGTAGTAGGTATCGTTTGCGCGCTCATCGTGCCGCGCATCCCGCCGCTCTCGATGAAAAAGGACAACTATCTGGTAGAGGGCAAAGCGATGCCTGACAGCTTGCCCGAGGGTTATAGCTCATCGGTTCAATACGGGCTGAGCTTGGCCGTGCAACGTGTTGACGAGCATCGTGGCATCGTGCAATTCATCGAGAACGGTGTCAAGAATTCCGCTGGCATGTGGTTCGGCGTGATGCCTGTCGTCATGTGCATCGGTACGCTTGCGCTCATGTTGGCGAACAACACACCTGTGTTCGATTACCTGGGCATGCCGTTCATGCCGTTGCTCGAATTGCTGCAAGTTCCCGAGGCGTCCGAGGTTTCGAAGACGATGATCGTCGGCTTCACCGACATGTTCACGCCTTCGGTCATCGCTGCCGAATCTGTGACGAGCGACATGTCTCGTTTCATCGTGGCAGTGATTTCGGTCACCCAGCTCATCTACCTGTCCGAGGTGGGCGGTTTGATTCTGGGCTCGAAGATTCCGGTGAATCTGCTCGAGCTGTTCGTCTTGTTCCTCGAACGCACAATCATCAGCCTGTTCATTGTGGCGCCATTGGCCCATCTCATCTTCTAAGATAGCCTCGTTGTGCAAAACCGAAGCAAAGGGTGGAAGACATGCCGTTGAATCCCATTCCTCAGCAGCGGATTGTCGAGAAACTCGACGAATACATGAGCCACCGCGATTACGCGGGCGCCGAACGACATCTGCTGTACTGGCTCGATGAGGCGATTCTCGCAGGCGATCAGCGCGGCGAGTTGATGGTGCGAAACGAGCTCGTGGGGCATTTCCGCAAGACGGGGGACAAGGCGCACGCTTTCGAGCACGCTGAGGAGGCTCTTCGTCTCATAGGCGAACTTGGGTTCGACCAAACTATCAGCGCGGGAACAACCTATACGAACACCGGAACGGCGTTCAATGCGTTTGGGGAAAACGAGCGCTCGCTCGAGCTGTTCCGCAAGGCAGCCGAACTGTACGAAAGCAGTTCGCACACAAGGCCGGAGCTTCTCGGTGGTCTCTACAACAACATGGCGCTTTCCTGCATTGCGCTCGGACGGTTTGATGAAGCGGACGAGTTGTACGCCCGCGCGCTCGAAACTATGGCGAATGTTGAAAACGGCCAGCTCGAGCAGGCTATCACGTATCTGAACATGGCAGATGCGGCTGTCGCGAAAGCACGCGTCGAGAACGGGGGAGACGAATCTGCGGTGATGATGGACTCGGCGTGCGACGAGGTGGTCGAGGAATACCTTGATACCGCGCTTGAGTTGCTCGATACGCCTTCGATTCCACGAGACGGTTACTATGCGTTCGTTTGCGAGAAGTGCGCGCCCGTGTTCGCGCATTATGGATACTTCTTAGCTGATAAAGACTTGCGTAAGCGGGCGAAGGAGATATACGGGTAATCGCCCCCCGACACAGTTACCACCAGGAAGGACGAAGCCGATCTATGAACGGGCTTGAGATTTCGCGAGCGTACTTCGACACGTATGGCATGCCAATGCTCGAGGAGAAGTTTCCCGAGCTGTTGCCGTATGTGGCGGCAGGGCTGTTCGGCAGCGGGTCGGAATGCTTCGGCTTCGATGACGAGCTGTCACGCGACCATGATTTCGATCCTGGTTTCATGTTGCTGC
Organism: uncultured Coriobacteriaceae bacterium; assembly: GCA_902781245.1. Classification (GTDB taxonomy): domain Bacteria; phylum Actinomycetota; class Coriobacteriia; order Coriobacteriales; family Eggerthellaceae; genus UBA9715. The sequence goes on from CACZIP010000296.1 coordinate 3,345, forward strand.
TGCCAGGCGAAGACATTGTCGACCGCAAGCAGGAATTCGCGCTCGAGCGCGCTTACGCGTCTCTGCCGAAAGAGTTCATGGGGGTTGAACGGCCCAAGATGGCGCCTGTGGGAGGCGCACGGCGCGGTGTCATGCGGATGGCCGACTTCTTTGTCGAGAAAACCGGCAGTTCGTCAGGTGAGTTGACGGTGGAGCAATGGCTCGCCGTGCCGTCGTATGCACTTGCAGAAGCAGTGAACGGCCAGGTGTTCTTCGATGGCTCAGGTGAGCTCACGAAGGTTCGTGAGGCGCTTGCGCATTACCCCGAAGACGTGCGCCGCAAAAAGCTTGCAGGCCATCTGCTGTTGGCTGCGCAAGCGGGGCAATACAACTACCCACGCTGCTTGCGCCATGGCGAGACGGCTGCCGCCCAGTTGGCGGTCATCGCTTTCGCGCAGAGCGTCATGGAGATCGTGTTCCTGCTGAACGATGTCTACCAGCCGTTCTACAAGTGGCAGTTCCGCGCGATGCGGGCGCTGCCGAAGCTTCCGTTTGCGGCCGAGCTCGTCGAGTATCTCATCACGACGAACAACGACGGCCATCTCGCGCAGGACAAATACGAGGTCATCGAGGATATATCCGCTGACATCATCGCCGAGCTCGAAGCACAAGGGCTTACGGCAGCTGATTGTGTTGACCTGGAAAAACATGCCTACTCCGTCAACGACGGCATCGCAGATAGCAACTTGCGCAACCTGCACATTTTGGCTGGTGTATGATGCAGGGCAAGATGAACAGGGGACGGGTTTGGCGTTCAGAAATGAACAGGGGACGGGTTTGGCGTTCACGCATTTTGCGTGAA
>CACZIP010000297.1 GCA_902781245.1 uncultured Coriobacteriaceae bacterium
CTCAACGACACGATTCAAGACACCTGCACGCGCCATGCGCGCATGCAGGGCAGACCGACCCGTTGGGTGCTCGGAACCGACCACGCCGGTATCGCCACGCAGACCAAGGTTGACAAGAAGCTTGCCGACGAAGGCATCTCCCGTCTTCAGATCGGGCGCGAGGCCTTCATCAATGAATGCTGGAAATGGCGTGAGGAATATGGCAACACGATTGTCAACCAGATCAAGGGCATGGGCTGCTCGTGCGACTACGACGACGAGCACTTCACGCTCGATCCCGACTATGCACGAGCCGTGCGCCAGACGTTTGCCGACTGGTACCATGACAATCTGATCTACCGCGGCAAGCGCATCGTGAACTGGTGCCCGCATTGCACGACCGCCATTGCGGACGACGAGGCTGAGTACATCGAGGAAACGGGCCATTTGTGGCATCTGCGCTACCCGCTGGTCGAACCGATCGATGGCGTCGAATACATTGTCGTCGCCACGACGCGCCCCGAGACGATGCTCGGCGACACTGGCGTTGCCGTTTCCCCTAAAGACCCGACGAAGAAGAAATTCGTTGGAGCCAAGGTCATGCTCCCGCTTGTCAACCGCGAGATTCCCATTTTCGAGGACTTCGTCGTCGATGCCGAATTCGGAACCGGCTTCGTCAAGGTCACGCCCGCTCATGACCCCAACGACTGGGGCATGGGCCAGCGCCACGACCTTCCCCGCATCAACATATTCGACGAAACCGCGCATGTTGTAGAGGGTTACGGCAAGTTCAGCGGCATGGATCGAGACGAAGCGCGCGATGCCATCGTCGAAGCGTTCGAGGAACTCGGCCTGCTCGACCACATCGAAGAGCATGAGCATTCCGTCATGACCTGCTATCGCTGTCATACGAAACTCGAGCCCTGGGAATCCGAGCAGTGGTTCGTGGCCGTTGACGAGCTCAAGAAGCCCGCTGCTCGCGTAGTGGAGTCAGGCGAGATTCAGTTCCATCCTGCCCGTTGGAAGCAAGTCTATCTGGACTGGCTTTCCAACCTCAAAGACTGGTGCATCTCCCGCCAGCTTTGGTGGGGCCATCGCATCCCCATGTACTACTGCGATGAGTGCGGCTGGGAAGACGCTTGCGTCGACGAGCCCGAATGCTGCCCATCATGCGGCAAGCCGGTTCGCCAGGACGACGACGTACTCGACACGTGGTTCTCGTCTCAGCTGTGGCCGTTCGCAACTCAGGGATGGTTTGATCGCGACCACGTTTCCGACGAAATTGCCAAGAACTATCCGACCCAGGTTCTCTCGACCGCCCGCGACATCATGGGCCTGTGGGTCGCTCGCATGGTTATGGCTTCGATGTACTGCACAGGTCAAATTCCCTATGATCACGTCATCATCCACCCGACCGTCATGGGCGCCGATGGCAAGCCGATGTCGAAGTCGCGTGGCAACGGCGTTGACCCGCTTCGCCTCATGCGTGATTACGGTGCTGACGGCATGCGTTTCGGCCTGCTCATGCAGGTCACAGGGTCGCAGGACCTCAAATTCAACGAGGACAAGCTTATCAGCTCGCGCAACTTTGCGAACAAGATCCGCAACGCTGCGCGCTTCGTCAATATGAACCTTGATGGATACGAACCTGGAGCACCTGAGCCCACCACGCCTGCTGACCGTTGGATCTTCAGCCGACTTGCAAAGCTCGTCGCAAAGATCGATGGGCTCTACGACGAATTCGAGTTTGGTGAGATCACCCGCGAGATCTACTCGTTCTTCTGGAACGAATTCTGCGACTGGTACATCGAGTTCTCCAAGAGCCGCCTGTTCGCTGAATCGGATGCATCCGACCGCCTTGCATGTCAGCGCAACCTCGTGTTCGTGCTCGACCAGGCCATCCGCCTGCTCCACCCGATCATGCCATTCGTCACCGAGGAAATCTACCAGGAGCTCCCCTTCGATCGTTCGGAGACACCGTACCTCATCGGTGCCCAATGGCCGGTTGCCAGTGAGCTATCTCGTTTCATCGACGACGACTCCGAACGCGCGATCGACCTTGTCTGCGAAAGCATCACCGCCGTTCGCTCAACGCGCGCTCGCTATGGCATCTCGCCGAAGACGGCGCTCGACGTTGTGGTTAAAGCCCAAGGGGCCGACGCTGCTCTGCTCGAAGCACAGCGCAGCCTCGTCGAAAGCATGGGCAACACCGCATCCTTCACGATCAGCGCGGATGCTGAAAAGCCCGAAGCATCGACTGTCGTGCTCGGCAGTGGCCTTGAGGTGTACATCATTCTTGCCGGCCTGGTTGACTTCGATGCAGAACGTGCCCGTCTCGAAAAGGAACGTGAGAAGCTTTCGAAAGACGAGCAGAAGCTTGCGAAGAAACTCTCGAATCAGGGCTTCCTCGCAAAGGCTGCTCCTGAAATCATCGAGAAGGACCGCGCCAAGCATGCGGACCTCGCTGAGAAGATTGCACGTATCGACGAGCAGCTAGCTGACCTTGCGTAGCCTTCATCATTAGCAACTAGACACTTCGGTTAAAAAAGAGCCGAGCCCATCTCCTGGGAAAGGAAATGGGCTCGGCTTTTTCTTTATGACTTTTTTCTTACCTAGGCAGCAGCGACCCGTTCGATTTCAGGCTTGGTCTCCCCCGTCACGTCGATCCGTTTCATCTGATATA
>CACZIP010000298.1 GCA_902781245.1 uncultured Coriobacteriaceae bacterium
TGTTCGACATCGCCCCGGCATATCTCATGCCACAAGATGGCGACTACCTGCGCGCTCACATGCTCTAAACAGTTCCCCCTCAGAATGAGTCACTTTGCCTGTCAAAGTGACTCATTTTTTTATGCGTGCGATAATGGGAACGATGCAAGACGGGGGTACCCCGGTTTTAAAAGAGAGGACATGGAAATGACCAACGAAGGCAAACACGTCAAGGTGCATTACGTCGGTACGCTCGATGATGGCACGAAGTTCGACTCATCGCGCGACCGTGGCGAGCCACTTGCGTTCACGTGCATGGGCGGACAGATGATTCCCGGATTCGACAATGCTGTGCGCGACATGGAGGTTGGCGAGACCAAGACGGTGCTCATTCCCGCTGCCGAAGCCTATGGCGAGCCCGATCCGTCAAAGATCATCCGCATGCAGTTCGAGGCGTTGCCCGGTTCAGAAAAGCTCGAGATCGGCATGCACCCTGTGTTGGCTACGCCCGATGGACGACCCATTCCGTGCGTCGTCGTCGCCAAGGATGAGGAGACCATCACGTTCGACATGAACCACGAGCTTGCCGGCAAGGACCTCACCTTCGAAATCGAGCTGCTCGAGGCCGAGTAGGCTGCAATCTGCTGATCCCGTATGGGCTTCAGCCGCCTAAGGCCGAGTGGGCTTTGGCTGAAATTAATTGAATCAAACTTTTGCATGGCCCGTTCCAGGAACGGGCCATGTTGTATCTGTTATCATGCCAGGAAACGTGAGAGCAAGTACAAGGGAGCCACCATGAAAAAATGCGACCTGACAGATGTGGTATTAGCGATTTCCGACAACTACCATTCGTCGAACGAGATTTTCTTCACCGACCCCAACCGGCATATGCCCCGACGCAATGTCATCATCGAAATCCTCAAGGACATCCGCAACATCATGTTCCCTGGGTATTTCAGCAATGGCGCCCAGGCGACGCCCGATGCGCAGTACTTTATCGGCAACACCATCCTGCGCGTCGAGCACGACCTTGTCGAGCAGGTGCGCGAGGCTCTGCTGTTCCGCGATGGCGACAAGATGACGTTCGAGGAAATCGACGAGCGCGCACGTGAGGTGAGCTCTGCGATGCTGTGCAAGATTCCCTCGATTCAGCAACTGCTCTACAAGGATATCCAAGCAGCCTTCGACGGTGACCCTGCTGCTCAGTCGAAGGAAGAGATCATCTACTCGTACCCGGGCTTCTTCGCAATCTGGGTTTATCGCATTGCCCACGAGCTCTACAAGCTTGATGTGCCGCTGGTGCCGCGCATCATGACCGAGTATGCGCACAGCCGCACTGGCGTCGACATCAACGCCGGTGCTGAGATTGGCGAGTACTTCTTCATCGACCATGCGACGGGCGTTGTCATCGGCGAGACCACCAAGATCGGCAATCATGTGAAGATCTATCAGGGCGTCACGCTCGGCGCTTTGTCGACGCGTGGTGGACAGCGCCTTGCAGGCGTGCGCCGTCACCCCACGATCGAGGACAGCGTGACGATTTACGCCAATGCCTGCGTACTTGGTGGCGAGACGATAATCGGCGAGGGTTCGGTCATCGCTGGTTCGGCGTTCGTTACGCAGTCAGTACCGCCGAACAGCCGCGTCTCGCTCAAGAACCAGGAGATCAGCGTACGCATTTCCGAGAAGTGCGCCGACGGCGAGCCGAAGGGCGTCGAGCTGGCATAGATTTGCGCAAAGGGGGCAGGCCGATTACTTGGAAATGGCACAGTGCTCCCAGGGAGCGTTGTGCCATAAAATGAGTCATTGGGACTGTCCCTTTGACTCACGCCCCTTTAGTAAACCCTACTTGCGATAGTATGCGCGGTTGTTGGGCGTTTCGTCGCACTCAACCTCGACGACGGGGAAGCCCTGTTTCTCGAGCTCGTTGAAGATGTAGCGCGCGAGGTTTTCGGCAGTTGTGCGGAACGGCAGCACCGTCAGCTTGAAGCCTTCCGACTCGAGCGCAGCCATCGTCTCAGGCTTGAGCGTGCCCTCTTCGACGAGGAACGTGTGGTCGAGCGTGGCGGCTAGCTCGCGCACTGCCTTCTTGAACACGCCGAAATCGAGCACCATGTCGCGCATCGTGCCCTCGGTCTGAAGCTCTTCCTGTGCGAGCTCGACGACGACGCGCCAGTGGTGCCCGTGCAGGTTCTCGCATTTACCGTAATAGTCAGCCAGGAAGTGCGCCGAATCAAAAGCTGCTTCTGTTTTAAGCCCGTACATGGTTACCTCCGAACTGTTTTGCCTTGTGGAAATCCATGATAACCATTTCGAAACCTTAGGTGATGTATTCTATGCATCGTAACTAAAACGATAGATGAGCTGTTGTGCGACTCTAATGGTTCATCGCGCGAGGAGGTCTTTGCATGAACGTCGTGTGCCTTGATATGGAAGGCGTTATCGTCCCCGAAATTTGGATCGCTTTCTCCGAAGCGAGCGGCATCCCCGAGCTGCGACGCACGACGCGCGACGAGCCCGATTACAACAAGCTCATGAACTGGCGTCTCGGCATCTTGGCCGAGCATGGCCTGGGCCTCAACGAGATCCAGGACGTCATCGCCACCATCGATCCGCTTCCGGGTGCCAAGGAGTTCCTCGACGAGCTGCGCGCAACCACGCAGGCCATCATCGTTT
>CACZIP010000299.1 GCA_902781245.1 uncultured Coriobacteriaceae bacterium
GTGCCGCGGATCGCCGAACCATGAAAACGTGGAGAGCCAAAACGCCAGCAGTGCGACGAAAAGCGCAACCATGCCGACACCGAGCCCGATGGCGACCTTCGCACCCGTGCTCATGCCGCCCTTGGGATTAGGCGCTGGCTGGGGCGCATTGTAGACGCCCGGGGGCGGTGCTGGCGCATTGGTGTTGTAATCCGTCTGCTGCATTTCGCTACCCTTTAGCTCTTTCCTTGTCGCGCCTTATAGATGAAGAACACGCAAACAGAAGCAAGCGCTGGGGCAAGAGACAACGGCGGGAAAGCAACGGTGTATCCAGCGTAGCGAACCAAGTATTCGTCTATACCGAGCCCATTGCCGAGCAACCCGAACATGGCAATGCACAGCAGCCAGCACCACAACAAAACGAGGGCAACGACTGCCGCGACACCGGTTGCCTGCGTCGGACGTACGGCGAAAACTACAAGGATGATTGCAGGGACGGCCAGGAATAAGCCGAACGCGCCCAAGACGCGCTGACGCATGAACGTGAGCTCCGGGTCGACGGTCGGAGGATAGCTTTGGATAATGGAGTTCAGGAATGCGAGAAGACCTCCGAACGCCACGAATAGAAGTAAGCCGCCAAGGAGTCCCAGGATGACGCGTGGCGCAATGGCGCGACCGCCACCTGAAGGAGTCGTTGAGCCCTGTCCTTGAGGATGGGACTGGGATGCATGCCCCTGCATCTGCGAATCAATGTATATGCCTAACGGCGGCATTGGCATATTGTTCTTGTTATCCGTCTCTTGCATGTTGGTTGCCCTTTATTACATCAAGTCCACCGCAATGAACTTCGAATCCGCCAGTGCGTCCTTGTCAATGCCCAGCGCCTTGGCCACGGCGGTGAATCGGAAATCGTAGGAGCCCGTGTAGACGTAGCGTTGCTCGCCGACTTCCTCGTAATGTTTCAACAGGCGCCTGTAGTGCTTCTCCTTCACGTTCTTGAGAAACTTGGCGAACTCCGCGGACCTCTCCTCCTGACCCTCGGCCCTGATTGCCAGCATGAGCCCGTCCGTGGCGGTTGTGACGTCGCCGAAGTATCCCGTGTCCTTGAAGTAGAAGTCCTTGTCTGTCGAAGCCCGCCCTTTAAAGAGAGCGTTCCTCAGAAGGTCCATCGAGGCATCGACATACTTCTCGTTCACCAGCTCATCCTGCAGAAACGATATGTCATCGGGCTCGAAATCGAACAACGTGGCGAACGCAAGCGCCCTGTACACCAGGTTCCCGGTCAGCTCGCTTCGCTCGCCGACGCTCTGGGCGTGGGCGAGGCCCTGCAGGTTGCGCAGGTAGCTCAGCGCCGCATCGCGGACCTCCTGTTCATCCGCGCGCAGGACGTAGAGCAGGCGGACCCTTTGGTCCCGGTGCCCCTCGGTGATGATGTAGGAGCGCTCCCTCGCATCGGGGTCGTCCTGAACCTTTTCCTCGACCTCCGCGAGCCAGTCCTCGATGCGCTTGAGGTGCGCAAGGTAGTACTCCTTGGACTTGAAGCCGTCGCGGGGCTCTCCAGGGAAGCGGGCATCCTCGAACGCCTTCTGTTCGGACCCGCTATCCTTCTTCTTGAATCTGTCAAAGAAAGTCATGGTCAGCTCCTGCTTTCCTGAAACACCCTTATCACGCTTCATCTCCCGCCGTTACAAAACAGCGATGCCCTTCGAGCGCAACTCGTCCATGAGCGCCTCGTCGCACATCGCGATGTACTCGACCTCTCTCAGGTTCGGCAGAAGCGCGCAATCCTCAACGCTTTTGACATCGAACTCGTCGGACTCGCCGTCCCAGTCCGGCATGAGGTAGAAGTAGATCCTGCTGCCGCCGTCGAACGTAAGCGAAGTCACCTGTGCCAGATCTGCATCGGTAAGTTCGAGCTCTTTGACGAAGCGCACCATCTCGGGAATACACGTGTATGTACCCCACTCATAGGCATCTTCGGTAGAAGCCTTCAGTTCTTCCAGTGCCTTCCCGAAACTCGTTTCCTTGCCCAAGAGGCCATCAATCACAACCAGCTTGAATCCAAAGTCTTTGAACATGTCCATACCCTTAGCTTTCTTCTCCGTATATCCACCAGCGGCTCACTGCTGCGGCTCCGTAGTGCTCGAGCCTATGACGTTCTCGATGACCTCGCGCAAATCTCCAAAGCGCCTGTTAATCGAGTCCTCTCCGTATCCTGCTGCATACCCACCTGCACCATGCGTGCCTGCCGTCGTATCAATCCAGATGTAGTAAGACGGCGCATCGGAGACTCCTTCGGGCGGGTCAATTCTTTCGGGCAGTGTCATGAAGTCGATCCGCTTCGTCATATCGACGATACTCTGCCAGTCCGCCTCCGAGATGTAGAGGTGCTCCACGTTGTCGGAACCCTCAATCATCTGAATGAGGAATTCCTTGTCAGATGTATCGGAATCCAGCAGCAGCGTGCGCTCCAGAGTCAAATCGGGCTCGAAGGTGAAAACCTCTGTCCGATCAACATCGCCCCCCCGTGCGATAAAAGAGAACTGTGTCGATTTCCATATCGGGCGAGGTGCCGCCGGTGCTGCAGCCTGCAATCGTCAATGCGCTGAGCAAGACTGCTACTATCACTATTGCAAAGCGTTTCATTGACGAATTCATTGCTTCCACTCCTTCGG
>CACZIP010000300.1 GCA_902781245.1 uncultured Coriobacteriaceae bacterium
CACGACAGCGAGCATGTGACCGTTTGCGTATTGGAAGACCCCCCGCTGTTCCGCGTAACGCCCGAAGAAGCGCAGGAGGGCGCAGGCACGTTTGCCTGGTATGACGGCTACACCGTGGCGCATTCGTTCCTCCAACAAAACGACGTCAAGGATTACGCAGCTTGGTACGCATCACACAGCTACCTGTTCGGCCTGTTCGGTGGATTACAGGACATGCTGGCCAAACAGACGGCTGATTGGTGCGCCGAACATCCTGGCGAGCACGTCGTGAACGCCTGGGTGCCCCGCAACTGGACGCGCGGAATGTACTTCATGAACGACTACGACCCGCGTTTCGGCGATGCGTTCTACAACGGCAGCTGGATGGCCGGTATTGATCAAGAGGCGCTTCTGCGTGAAATCGAATGCCCCGTCATCTACCTGAAAGCTTCTACGAACTATGGCAACGACGGCGTGCTCTACGCTGCCACGACGGATGATGATGCGGCGCGTATCCAGCAAACCATCTCCCGCTGCAAAACCAACGAGATCAAATCAGGCCACGATATCCACTTCGAGCATCCTGACTTTTTTGTAGCTGGAATCGATGAAGCGACGGCGCAAGCCCGCAGCAATTAGCATCGACAGTTGAGTGGCACAGTGCTCCCTGGGAAGGGTGTGCCATTCCGAATAAAATGGCACACCCTTCCCAGGGAGCACTGTGCCACTCAATACAAAGCGGGTTGACCCAATATGAGCAGCCGAAAAGGGGTTACCCCTTTTCGGCTAGCTGTAATCCTTCTTGAACGCTGCCCACGCTTTGCGGGAGTTCTTGATGCTCTCGGGGCTGATGCAGTAGCTCGCACGCACCCAACCATGGCCGCCGAAGCATGATGCAGGCACGAGCAGCAAGTCGTGAGCTTTCGCGGCTTCGCTGAACGCATCATCGTCTTCTTCGAGCGCCTTCACCCAGAGATAGAACGCGCCATCGGGCGGGATGTACTCGTAGCCGAGCTCGTCGAGCATGCTGCAGAGGATCTTGCGGTTTTCGGCGTAGGCGTCGACGTTGGTGGGTTCCTTGATGCACGTTTCGATGACACGCTGGAACATGACGGGCGCGCAGATGAACCCGAGCGCACGGCCGGCGCCGCATACGGCAGCGAACACGTTGTCTGCGTCTTGCATGCAGTTGTTCACGTACACATAGCCGATGCGCTCGCCAGGAAGCGACAAGCTCTTGGCCCACGAGTAGCACACGATGGTGTCGTCGTAGAAGCTTGCCGTGAACGGAACATCGGCACCGTAGGTGATTTCACGGTACGGCTCGTCGCTGATCAGGTAAATCGGGTGATCGTATTCCTGTTCCTTCTCGACGAGCAGCGCTGCCAGCGCCTCGATGTTTTCCTGCGTGTAGATGCATCCGACAGGATTGTTCGGCGAGTTGATGACCATTGCCGCCGTCTTCTCGGTAATCGCCTGGCGCAGCGCGTCAATGTCGAGCTGGAAATCGCTCGAGCGCATGGGCACCTCGACGAGCGTGCAGCCTGCCGATTCGGTCATGACCTTGTACTCGGCGAAATAGGGGGTGTTCACGATGACTTCGTCACCCGGGTGCGTGATAGCGGCAACCGAGATGTAGAGCGCCGCCGTGGCACCAGCGGTCAGGTACACCTTGTCGAACGTCGCCTCGATGCCGAAGCGCTCGCGGAGGTTGTCGGCAACAGCCTGGCGCGCCGACTGGAGACCGGGAGACATGGTGTAGGCATGCAGCTGTTCGGCCGGTTCCTCGAGCAGCTCCTCGATGCGCGCCCGAACTGCAACCGGCGCGGGAATGGAGGGGTTGCCGATGGAATAGTCGAAGACGTTCTCCTCGCCCACCTCGGCTTTGCGGTCGAGACCGTATGCGTACAGCTTGCGAATCATGTTCGGCTGGCTTCCCAGCTGGTACATGCGCTCGTTAATCATCGTTGTTCCTTTCGCCTACGTTAAAAGGGGCGACTCCCGTCGCCCCGGTGTTCCTTTAGTCGCCGTACTCGTCCGATTTGTCGAGCGACTCGGGCTTGACGACCAGCACATCGCATTCCATGTTGCGGATGAGGAACGTCGAAACGCTGCCTACGAATGCGTACTTGACGTTCGACAAACCGCGGACGCCGCAGATGACCAGATCGGGGTCGAATGGCTTGATGAGCGCGTCGTCAAGCGTGTCGGTAATGCGCCCAGCGCGCACCTGCACGTCTACGCTCGGAATTTCCTCGTCGTGGCGGGCACGCGTGAGCAGCGGCTCGAGCTCTTCCTCGATACGCGCTAGACCGTCTTCGCACAACGCGCTGAAGTCGATGCCGTTCGCTTCGTACGGAACGGAATCGATGACGTGACCGAACAGGACTTCTGCATTGTTGTCGTGGGCGATGGACAGCGCACGGCGTGCAACCGCGTACTGGGTCGAAGCGCCGTCGAGCGATGCGAAAATGCGAATGTAACGAGCCATGTCATACCTCCAACCGTCGTGTGATACCAGCAATTGTACCGCATCAGCTCGTGGAGCGGCCAAAAGGACAGCGGACTGTGCGAGTTAAGTTTATCGGGATTGGAGGCCTTCACGCCCCTCCGGAGATCAGCGCCAGGCAAAGAAGAGAGCCGGCTTTCACTGACGCGACGATGAT
>CACZIP010000301.1 GCA_902781245.1 uncultured Coriobacteriaceae bacterium
ACAACCTTCCCTGGGAGCAGTGTGCCACCCGATTCGTTCTATCCAAGCCCAACAGCTATGCACACGAAGTAAGCAATCAGCGCCACCACCCATGCGACAACGCACTGCAGCGCGACGATGCCGAGCGCCCATTTGCCGCCAAGCTCGCGCTTGATGGCAGCGATGGCGGCCACGCACGGCGTGTACAGCAGGCAGAACACGAGGAAGCTCACGGCAGCCGCAGGCGTGAGCGCCGCGACGAGGGCGGCGGTGCCGTCGAAGAGCACCGTCAGCGTCGATACGACGGTCTCCTTCGCCATGAAGCCCGCGATGAGCGCCGTCACGAACCTCCAGTCGCCGAACCCGAGCGGCGCGAACAGCGGCGCCATCCATCCGGCGATGAGCGCGAGGATGCTCTCCTCCGGGTCTTCCACCAGGACGAGCTGGGGGCTGAACGACTGCAGGAACCACACGATGATCGTCGCCACGAAAATCACCGTGAACGCGCGCGTGATGAAGTCCTTCGATTTGTCCCACACCAGGCGCCCGACGCTCTTGGCGGACGGCATGCGGTAATTCGGCAGCTCCATGACGAACGGCACGGCCTCACCTTTGAACGCGGTCTTGTGCGTCACGAGACCCATGATGATCGCGATGACGACGCCAAGCACGTAAAGCCCGATCATGATCCAACCGGCCTGACGGGGGAAGAACGCCTGCGCCACGAACCCGTAGATGGTGAGCTTGGTCACGCAGCTCATGAACGGTGTGAGCAGAATCGTCAGCTTGCGGTCGCGCTCTGAAGGCAACGTGCGCGTGGCCATGACGGCCGGAACCGTGCAGCCGAACCCCATGATCATGGGCACGATCGACCGGCCGGACAGGCCGATCTTGCGAAGCGCGCGGTCCATGAAGAACGCAACGCGCGCCATGTAGCCTGTGTCCTGCAGCAATGACAGGAAGAAGAACATGATGACGATCAGCGGGAAGAACAGCAGCACCGTTCCGATGCCGTTATAGACGCCATCGATGATGAACGACTCGAGCACTGGATTGGCGCCCGCCGTTTCGAGAGCCTCGGTTGTGGCATCGGTCACGGCGTCGATGCCCATCTGGATGAGGTCTTGGAAGAACGGACCGATGTAATTGAACGTGAGCAGGAATATCGCGCCCATGATGACGATGAACATCGGAATGGCCGTCCATCTGCCCGTGAGCAGCTTGTCAATCGAGAAGCTGCGCGCCCGCTCCTTGCTCTCGCGGGGCTTGACGACCGTATGCGACACGATGCGTCCGATGAAGGAGTAGCGCATGTCCGCGATGGCCGCCGCCCTATCAAGGCCTCGTTCCTCTTCCATCTGCTCGACGATGTGGTCGACCATCTCGAGCTCGTTTTGCGACAAATCGAGGGCGTTCGTAACGCTCGGGTCGCCCTCCGCCAGCTTGGTTGCCGCGAATCGCACGGGAACCCCCGCGCGTTGCGCATGGTCCTCGATAAGGTGCATGATTCCATGAAGGCAGCGATGCACCGCACCACCGTTGTCGGAAGCGTCGCAGAAGTCCTGACGACCAGGGCGCTCTTGGTAGTGCGCAACGTGAATGGCGTGGTTGACAAGCTCGTTGACGCCTTCGTTGTTCACCGCCGAGATGGGCACGACCGGGATGCCGAGCATGCCTTCGAGCTCGTTGATGCGTATCGAGCCGCCGTTGCCCTGCACTTCGTCCATCATGTTGAGGGCGAGCACCATCGGCACGTCGAGCTCCATGAGCTGCATGGTCAGGTAAAGGTTGCGTTCGATGTTGGTCGCATCGACGATGTTGATGATGGCGCTCGGCTTCTCGTCGAGGATATACTGGCGCGAGACGATCTCCTCGCTGCTGTAGGGCGACATCGAGTAGATGCCGGGCAAGTCGACGACGTTCGTGTTCGGATGGCCCTTGATCGGGCCCTCCTTGCGGTCGACCGTCACGCCCGGGAAGTTGCCCACACGCTGGTTCGAGCCGGTGAGCTGGTTGAACAGGGTCGTCTTGCCGCAGTTCTGGTTGCCTGCGAGCGCGAACGTGAGCGTCGCATCGTCGGGAAGCGGGTTCTCGTCGGCGCGAATGTGAAACCGCCCGCCCTCGCCGAGGCCGGGGTGTTCCGAGTCTTCGTCGGATAACTGCGGCGCAAACGCCGACACGTGCTCTTCTTCGCCAGGTTCCACAAGCTCGATGTCGATCCGAGAGGCATCTTCCTTGCGCAACGTCAGCTCGTACCCATGGATGCGGAACTCGAGGGGGTCGCCCATCGGCGCACGTTTCACGAACTCGACGTAGGCGCCGGGAATAACGCCCATATCGAGGAAATGTTGGCGCAGGGCACCCTCTCCTCCCACGGCGCATACGCGCGCCATGCGGTGCGCTTCCAGTTTGTCGAGTGTGGTCAGCTTGTTTTCCTCAACGTATGAATCCGACATAATGCTCCTCCGTGTCTCTCGGCGAGCATTATGACATACACGGTTAACTTTTTTCGAAAAATCTAAACCATGGGTAACATTTACACATTTCCTGCGGATAAGCCTGTGTTCTTTGTCATGGGCGTGCCATTGGGGACAGGCCAAATGTCTCGGGTGGTTTCAGGCGACAATCAAGAAAGCAGAAAATGGCACAACGTT
>CACZIP010000302.1 GCA_902781245.1 uncultured Coriobacteriaceae bacterium
TTATTCGACCGACATTATGATCGGGTACAGAGGCTGTTCGCCACGTTGGGCATCAATCTCGAGGTCGTCGTAGACCTCTTCGATCTGCTCGACCAGTTCATCGAGGGCCTCATCGCTGTAATCTTCGCCAGCGAGCAAGGTGAGGTTGTCGGCGTCTTCGGCTTCCATGACCTCGAGCAGGCCCATGACGACTTCCTCAATCGACGAACCCACGGCATCGATCGAGCCGTCGGCGATGCCGATGACGTCGCCGGCCGCAATCGGGTTGCCCGCTGCATCGTGGGAATCCTTGATGGCAGTGGTGACTTCTCCGGTCTTGACCTCAGCGTAGGCATCCTTCATGGCCTCGACGTTGTCTTCGAGCGGTGCTTCGGCGTCGTACTCGAAAAGCGCCGCAAACGCTTGCGGCACGCTCTTGGTGGGCACAACGCTGCAATTGACCTCGGCCAATTCCGCAGCGCTGTTGGCAGCCATGACGATGTTCGAGTTGTTCGGCAAGATGATGACGTTGTCGGCGTTCGTCTTTTCGACAGCTTCGAGCAAGTCGGCCGTCGAGGGGTTCATGGTCTGGCCGCCCGAGACGACCACGTCAACGCCCAGGCTGCGCAGGATTTTCGCGTTGCCTTCACCTGCAGCGACGGCCACGACGCCGGATTCCTTGCGCTCTTCGGGCTTGTCGGCCTGCTCGGCAGCGAGCTTCTCCTGGCGCTCGATGCTCTGCAGGTCCATGTTGTGGATGAAGACCTCGAAAATTTGACCGCGCTCGAGGAAGTACTCGAGCACCTTGTTCGGATGGTTCGAGTGCACGTGAACCTTGAACTTGGGGTTCATGCCCACGCACAGCTCGCAGTCGCCCATCGTGGACAGGAAGTCGAGCGCCTCTTCCCTGTCGAGCGTCTCGGAATGGACGAGGAACTCGTTGCAGTAGCGGTACTCGGAGCCTTCCCAGTCGTTGATGTGCTCGATCTCGACCTTCGGTTCGGCATCGCGCGCAAACGCAAGCTCGTCGCCCATCGTGCCCTCTTTGCCGAGCAAAGCAGCAACGAATCCGTCGAACAGGATGGCCAAACCGAAACCACCGGCATCGACGACGTTGTTCTCTTTCAGCACGGGCAGGAACTCGGGCGTGCGCTGCACCGATTCATACGCTTCGGTGACTATCGACTCGAGAGCCTCCTCGACCTCGAGCTTCTTCTTGCGTGCATGCTTGGCGGCAGTGGCCGAATCCTTCAGCACCGTGAGGATCGTGCCCTCGACAGGCTTGCGCACAGCCTGGAACGACACTTCGACGGCGCGCGCGAATGCAGCGTCAACCGCTTCAGTCGTCAGCTCGTCGTAGTCATTCGAGCCTTCGCACAGACCGCGCAGGATTTGCGAGGTGATAACACCTGAGTTGCCGCGGGCACCCATGAGTGCGCCGGTGGTGATGGCGCGGCAGCCTTCCGCATGTCCCGCCCCGATTTGGAGCGAAGCGATGTTCTTGACAACCGATTCGAGCGTCAGGGACATGTTGGTGCCGGTGTCTCCGTCGGGCACGGGGAACACGTTGAGGCGGTTGATTTCATCTTTGCGTGCCGAGAGGTTCTTGCTGGCAGCTGCAATGGCGTTGAGAATATCGTTGCCGGTGTATTCGGACATGGATTATTTCTTCCTTCGTGAGGGACTATCGATAGTGGATGATTACGGATGTGCTATTTGCGGATCTTGACGTCCATGACGTGAACTTCAACGGCGTCGATCGGCACACGTGCCTGCTCCTTCAACACGAACGAGACGGAGTCGATGAGGTTCTGGCACACTGCCTTGACGTTCGTGCCATATTCGACGACGACGTACAGGTCGACGCGGACACCCGCATCGGTCGTGTCCAGCACGATGCCGCGGCGAAGACGCGACGGAGGGAGGATCTTGGCAATGCCGTCGGCGGCATTGGGAGCAACCATGCCCACGATGCCGTAGCACTCCATGGCCGCATGGCCGACCATATCAGCCAAAACGTCGTTTGCCACATGCAGTTTGCCCGGAATGGTCTCAGCCATTGGGAACATCCTTTCCGCACACGGGCGTTCACCCGCTTTTTCCTTATAACCTTATGAAGTATATCGCATATGGTGTATCTCTATGTTTTATCCATCCTGTTCGCATTGTGTGGACTCCAAAAAATCTTGGACGCTGTACACGGCATGTGCTATAGTTTCTTGGCTAGTTTGGAATCAACGGCATTTGCCGTGGTGAGATAGTAAAACGGAGTTGATAGATATGTCTAAGATTTGTGAAGTCTGCGGCAAGAAGCCGTCCGCCGGCCGCAACGTCAGCCACTCGCATCGCGTGACGAACCGCTGGTTCAAGCCCAACATCCAGAAGATCACGATTCGCGACAAGAGCGGCCATGTCCGCAAGGCCAACGTCTGCACCAGCTGCATGAAGGCCGGTAAGGTCGAGCGCGCCTAATTAACGTCGCACTATCGGCAATTGAAAAGCCCGCATTGCGGGCTTTTTTGCGTTGTGGAGTAAACGGATACAGCCGGGAGGGCCCTGCGCGCACCCCGTGAGGCTGCGAAGAGCGAAGGCGAAGCGGGAGCGAGGACTGTTTGAGCCCGCGAAGCGGGCGAGTTCCGCAGCTGCTTC
>CACZIP010000303.1 GCA_902781245.1 uncultured Coriobacteriaceae bacterium
AACGCCGTTGGTGCCGCATGCTTGTGGACAACCTGATTGCGAACACGGACGTGACCGACGAGGAAATCGTCCAGCTCGAGGGGTACCTGCAGAAGGGTGACGAAGCAGATGACCTGCTCATCGAGTTCTTCACCAAGAAGTGCGTGCCGGCAATTGACGCAGAGACCAAGCGTGCTGCAAGCACGGCGTTCTTCGTGTCGGCGGTGGCACATTCCCCGCTTGTGACTACGGTGACCATGCTCTCGATTTGCCTCGACTTGGTACGGAGCATCGTCGAGATCTGCGGCTTCAGACCTACGAACCTGGGCCTCGCGCGCTTGTACACGCGCGTTATGATCAGCGCGCTCATTATCGGAGGCATCGAGGACTCGGATTTGAGCGACATCATCGGACAGCTCATGGGTGGCGGTGCAGGTGCGCGCGCGGGCGGAATCGTCATCGGTGCAACAGCGGAAGGTCTTGTCAGCGCGTTCCTGGTGTTCCGCGTAGGCGTTATCGCCAAGCGTTGGCTCACGGCGGCTGACGGCCCCGAACGCATGTCGTCGATTAGGCGCACGTCGTACCGCGAGGCGCTTGCGCTCATGCGGTCGAGCGAGTTCATGCAGGTTGTCACCGACACGGTTAAACAGACATCGACGGCTGTTGCGACAAGCGTTGCGAATTCGATGGGCAACGCCGCCCGCTCGACGGTCGAGTCGGCCAAATCTGCCTTCTCTTCCATCTGGCATCACGCGGATTCGTAGCTCAGGGAGCTAGTCCTTTATGTAGTTGACAGCGAACACCTGTTTGTTTACTATGGATTAGTTAAGACGAACAGGTGTACGTTATGGATTTGATGACCAAACTCGAGATTCTCGCCGATGCAGCGAAGTACGACGTGGCATGCACGTCATCTGGGTCGTCGCGTGCTGCCCAAAAGGGCAAGCTCGGAAATGCCTTGTCATCGGGGTTGTGCCACAGTTTCACACCCGACGGGCGATGCGTGTCGCTGCTCAAAGTGCTCATGACCAACGTCTGCATCTATGATTGCGCCTACTGTGTTAACCGATGCAGCAACGAGGTCAAACGCGCAGCTTTCACGCCCCAGGAACTTGCCGATCTGACCATCGAGTTCTATCGCCGCAACTACATCGAAGGGCTGTTCATCAGCTCGGGTGTCATCAAGTCGCCCGACTACACAACCGAGCTCATCATCAACGCGCTTGAGCTGCTGCGCCATCAGCATGGTTTTCGCGGGTATATTCATGCCAAGGTTGTGCCAGGGGCTTCTCCGGAATTAATCGATCAGCTCGGGAGGTTGTGTGATCGCGTGAGTGTCAACCTCGAACTACCTTCGCGAGACAGCCTTGCGTTGCTTGCTCCTGAGAAATCGCGTCAGCGCATCGTGCAACCCATGCGTCAGATTCGCGACAGCATTGCCGAAGACGCTGAAACGCGGGCGCTTGTGCGGCGCAAGCCCACCACTTACCAGCATCAGGTTCGTGTGGCGCGCAAGCACGAGGCCTTTGCACCAGCGGGGCAGTCCACGCAGATGATCATCGGCGCTACTCCCGAAAGCGATTTCCAGATCTTGAACCTGTCGGCTGCGCTCTATCGCTCGCTCAACATGAAGCGCGTGTTCTTCAGCGCCTACATGCCCGTCAGCCAAGATGCGCGGCTTCCGCAAACCGACGCTGTCCAGCTCAATCGTGAGCATCGGCTCTACCAGGCAGACTGGCTCATGCGTTTCTACCAATACCAGGTTGAAGAGCTCATCGACGAGGCGCACCCGTTTCTCGAGACCGATGTCGACCCGAAGGCAAACTGGGCACTCAACAACCTCGACTTGTTTCCTGTCGAAATCAGCACGGCGCCCCTCGAGATGCTCATGCGCGTGCCTGGCATCGGTCCGAAGGGCGCGCGCGATATCGTACGGGCCCGGCGCACTCATGCGTTGCGTGAACACGAGTTGCGCAAGCTGGGCATCGCGTTCAAGCGGGCGCGCTATTTCATCACGTGCAATGGGCAGTATGCGGGGAGCGGCATCGAGTTCACGCGCGAGTCATTACACGCCCGTTTGGCTGCGCCGATCAACGGCGGGCGGCATGGCAGGCGAGCCGACAGGGTGCTTCCGGGCCAGTTGAGTTTGTTCGACCAACCGTTCGACCCCAAGCTCGAGGGCAACCAAACGTCCGCGCCAAAATTGCCAGAGGCGAAGGTCGTTGCAAGCCCTTGTGTTGCTGTGAATTCGACACGGCCTTTATCAGTGGGGGATGAGGTGCTTGCGTCATGGAGCTAGCAACTTCTGAAGGGAAGATCGCTCAACGCGAGCCTTTGCAGCATGTAGCTTACCTGCATGACGGATCGCTCGAGGGTTTGCTGTGCTGCATTTTCGAGGCGTACGTGCAGCGCGAAGTGCCCGAGGATATCGTGCGCGAGCGCGACTATCAACCGCGCTTCGAGCAGTCATCGTTTTTCGTGCAAACGGACTTCAATCGTGCTTTGCGTGTTCGTCGCGGCATCGAGCGCGAGGCAGGCTCGCAAGCGTTCGGTGCGGTTGTCCGCACCGCCGCAAACGATGACCCCTGCGCGGGC
>CACZIP010000304.1 GCA_902781245.1 uncultured Coriobacteriaceae bacterium
TTGGAGAGCGGTTCCGGGTGATCGCTCGATTTGCTCGGGCGGGCTGAAGCCCGCGCCTCCCAAATCGAGTGGTTACACCAACATTCGAGACGCTACCCTTTTCGTGGCATTATTCTTGCGTGCTCCAGATGCGGCCGGTCTCAGACCAGTTCTCCCACACCTGCGCATCGCCGTCGATGGCGTACTCGCGCAAGCGCACGTCGGTCAGGTCGGGCTCGCTGTCGGTCGTGAGGTACAGGCGCACGCGGTCATCGGGAATCTCGTCGGGCGAGAGCATCGAGTAGCCGTACGCCTGCCACTCCGATGCGTCGGCGCCCATGGCTTCGAGTATGGTCGCCTGCAGATCGAGATGGCTCACCGGCGTCATGTCGTTGACCATGGGAAGCTCGTCGAGTTCCGCCGATTGCGCCGGCTTCACGAACATGATGGGCGTGCTTGTTTCCTCGATGGGATCGAGCGTGATGGTCCAGTAGCCGTGATCGGCCGTCACGATGATCGTCGTGTCGTCGTAAACACCAAGGTCTTTGAGGTATTGGATGTACGTCGCCACAATGCGCAGCGCACCAATCGATTGTGGGATGACGCTCGATCCGTCCGTGCCCAGGTCGTTCACGTTCTCGTCGTAGTTGAACGGGTAATGCGAACCGAGCAGGTGGATGAAGCGGAAGCCGCCCTTGTAGCCGGCTTTCTCGTCTTCGAGCGTAAGCCCGTATTGATTGAGGCGGTTGTAGTAGCGGATGTCGTCGATGACGTAGATGGTCTCCTCAGGCGGTGCCGCAGGATCGTACTTGACGATCATCGCGTTAATGCTGTCGGTGTAGTACCAGAACGCCCACTTGAGCGGCCACGGCGCGTTGCGGTACAAGCCCATCTGGTACAACGCGTACAACGCTCCCCCGAAATCGAGCGTCTCCGACGAGAGCTTGTGCATGTTGACCGTCAGGTCGGTGATCCTGTTCTGCTCCTCCTGCGGCAACATGCCGATGGTCAGCGAGTCGGTGTACAGGCCTATCGAATAACCCTGGTCAGCCATGTCCTGCAGGAACGTGCTGCGCGCATAGCGCTCGGCCTTGTACGTCGAGAACGGCTCGTCGGGCGTGGGCATCTGGCCGGTCATCATGAACGGGATTGCGAAGCGCGTGGGAATCATCGCCGACGTCGCGTTCTTGAAGTACGTGAAACCAGTGAACTCGTCGAGCACTTCCTGCGTGATGTCGCGCTTGTTGCGCAGCGCCGAGTTGAGATAGGCGTTGTCGTAGGTGTCGAGCACGAACACGATTACGTTGTGGTTCGGGTTGACCGTGAAGAGCTGGTCCTCGGTCATGACGACCTCGGTGCGATGTGCCAGGTCGGTGTTGAGCGCGTCGCCTCCCCCGCCGTTGACCTCGGTGAGCTCCGCCGGCGCAAAGAACAGGCTGGCCGCGCCAACGAGCTGCACGACGAACAGGAACGTTGAAAGTATCGCGACAGCGCCTTGCGCGCGCTTGTTGCGGAAATGACCGTACGTGAGCACGCCTGCGATGATGGCGACCCAAACGGCCGTCGAGAGCACCTGCATGCCCATGTAGTCGGTCCAGACGATCGTGTCGCCATTCGCAAGCGGAAGCCCCACGTTCAGCACAAGTGCCTGCACGTAGGCGGCCAGACCTACCGCAAACGTGAGCATGAGCATGAAGCCGAAGAGACGGCCTCTGCACGCCGAGATAAGGAGCGACCAACCGATGATTATGGCGAATGATGTTGGCAGGGTCACCCACCACACGTCGGCAACCGTGAACACGAGCGAGCCGACCGAGCCGCCCACGACCTCGAGCGGCGCGAAGACGAAAATCGTGCAGATGGTGAAGGTGGTGGCGATGAGGGCGTAGACGATGCGCTCTTTCCACTTCGGTTTGTAGGGATTGGGGTCGCCTTTCAAGAAGTTGCGCTTTGGCTTCTTCTCGTTGCTCGCTTGCTTGTCGGACAGCGAGCTTTGCTCACCGCAAATTTGGGTCGAGCCAAGGTCTTTCTCATCTGTCGACGGGTTGGGCGATGGACTCTGCTCGCCGCAAAATTCGCTCGAGCCAAGGTCTCTCAACGAATTTTGCTTGACCTCGCTTCGTCCATTGCCCAACCCGTCATCAATACCTGACATCGAAGTGCGCTGGATGGCGGGTTCGTATTGCTTCTTGGCGTTCTCGTCGATGTCGAGCAGCTTGTACAAATGCTTGCGACCACGGCGGAATGCCACGCCTGCCACGGCAGACAGCGCCACTGCAACGCCGGCGAGCGCCTGGATGGTGTAGGTCATGACCGACGGGTCGACGTAGGCCCATGCCGTTTGGGTGAACGCGAACGATGCGATAAACGCCACGACGAGAAGCGTCGTGAAGTCGTAAAGGGCTATGGTGAGGCGTTTAATCTGCATTCGCTAATAGTAACGCCTCGCAGCAAGTTGGAGACGGTAAACACGGAAGAAGTGCGAGTTAAGTTTATCGGGATTGGAGGCCTTCACGCCCCTCCGGAGATCAGCGCCAGGCAAAGAAGAGAGCCGGCTTTCACTGACGCGACGATG
>CACZIP010000305.1 GCA_902781245.1 uncultured Coriobacteriaceae bacterium
CTCAACAAGCCTGCAGGTGTCATCACGACGATGAAGGCCCAATCCGACAAGCCCATCGTGGCAGAGCTGGTCCCGCTGGACCGTTATCCGGGGCTCTATCCAATTGGGCGTCTCGATGCCGACACGACGGGGCTGTTGCTCTTCTCGACCGACGGAGAGCTCGGCAACCGTTTGCTGCATCCGAGCAGCCACGTTCCCAAAACGTATCGCGCTCGGCTCAAGGACATACCGAAGGCAAGCGAGCTCGATAAGCTCCGCGCAGGCATTCAGCTCCACGACGGCATGACGCAGCCCGCCGAGGTCGAGGTGGTCGACCGCAAACATCCGACTGTGCGCATCACGATTCACGAGGGGCGCTATCACCAGGTGAAGCGCATGTTCGATGCCATCGGCTATCCGGTCATGAAACTTCATCGCGAGCGCTTTGGAACACTCGAGCTCGGTTCGCTGAAACAGGGCGAATGGCGCGAGCTCACCCCCCAGGAAATCGAGTCGCTCTCATCGTGAAAAGCCATGCGCCAGCGTCTGGTGTAGAATAGCCATGTACAGCCAAGCTGTTTGAGCGAAGGAGCGTATCATGGCTGCCACGGAGTCTCGCGTGATCAACCCGCTAGGCCGTCCGCTTGACGGATGCATAACCGTGCCGGGTGATAAGTCGATTTCGCATCGCGCCGTGCTGTTCTCGGCCATGGCCGAGGGCACGTCGCGCATCATGGGCATGCTCGATTCCGAAGACGTGCGCGCATCCATCGATGCGGTGCAAAAGCTTGGTGCCAAAGTGTCGCTCGAGAAGCAGCCTGACGGCAGCTTGTCCGGCGGTATTGAAGGATGGGGCGCAGCTGGCCCCAAGCAGCCGGACGGGCCCATCTATTGCGCCAATTCCGGCACGACTGCGCGCCTGCTCATGGGTGTGCTCGCGCCGTGGGACATCGAAGTGCGCATCGAGGGCGACGCATCGCTTTCCAGGCGCCCAATGAGGCGCATCACGGCACCGCTCATGATGATGGGCGTCGATTTCGAACCCGCAGGGGCTGAGACGCTTCCCATCACCGAGCGCGGCTGCAAGAACCTCAAGGCCATCACATACGAATCCCCGATGGCTTCCGCACAGCTCAAAACCGCCGTGCTGCTGGCAGGCATTTGCGCCAACGGCACGACGACCATCACCGAACCGTCGGTGTCGCGCAACCATACCGAGCTCATGCTACCCGAGTATGGCGTGAAGACGACGGCTGGCGAGCTCACGGCATCGGTCACAGGGCCGAGCGCCATGCACTCCGCAGAGATTCGCATTCCTGGCGATCCGTCTGCTGCGGCATATCTGCTGTGTGCGGCTTGCTTGAAGCCTGGTAGCGCGGTTCAGGTTGAAAACGTCAGCCTGAACACCGCCCGCACCGGTTTCCTCATGACACTTGAGCGCATGGGTGCAGACGTAGCCATGCGTACGACGGGTTCCGCCGGCAAGGAGCCGGTCGGCATCATTTCAGCATGCTATACGGCGGGTCTG
This sequence comes from uncultured Coriobacteriaceae bacterium, assembly GCA_902781245.1. Lineage (GTDB taxonomy): Bacteria > Actinomycetota > Coriobacteriia > Coriobacteriales > Eggerthellaceae > UBA9715. Next base: position 1,508 of record CACZIP010000305.1, read on the forward strand.
CATGGTTGCGAGATCCCCGGCTACAAGATTGCAAGTCTTGTGGACGAGGTGCCGGTACTTTCGCTCGTGGCTGCCCATGCGCGCGGCATTACGGTGTTCAGGAACGTCGCCGAGCTGCGCGCCAAGGAGTCCGACCGCTTGCAGGCTATCATCGAGACGCTCGACCAATTGGGCATCGATGCTTGGAACGAGGGCGACGACCTCTACGTCGAGGGTCAGCCCGGTTTCGAGGTGCCCGACGGCATCGAGCTCGATGCGCATGGCGATCATCGTCTGGCCATGACGTGGGCGCTGCTCGGCTTGATTGGCGACAAGCCCGTGAAGGTGAAGGGATTCGACGAGACGGTGGGTGTCTCGTATCCCGACTTCCTCAAAGATTTCGAAAGGCTCGTGAAGTAAATGATCGTTGCAATCGACGGCCCCAGCGGGGCTGGCAAATCGTCAGTGTCGAAAGAGGTCGCGCGCAATCTCGGGTTCAATTGTCTTGATACCGGTGCGATGTACCGCGCCATTGCGTGGCAGGGCGTTCAGAACGGTGTTTCGCTCGAAGATGCCGATGCCATGGGTGAGATAGCGCGCACGTACGACATCGAGTTCCTGCACGAAGAGGGCAATCCTCAAGCAATCGGCGTGCTCATCGGTGGGGCAGACGTCACGAAGGCTATCCGCACAGCCGAGATCGACCGCGCCGTATCGCCCGCGTCGTCGCACGTGCCCGTGCGCGAGGCGCTCGTGGCACAGCAGCAGCGCATCGGCCACGCAGGCAACTACGTCGTCGAAGGCCGTGACATCGGAACAGTCGTGTTTCCCGATGCCGAGGTCAAGGTGTTCCTCACCGCTTCCGACGAGGAGCGCGCACGTCGTCGCGTGGCGCAGAACCTCGAACGCGGCGTTGGTTTGACCGATTTCGACGAAGTGCTCGCCGACATCATTCGGCGCGACAAGTACGACTCATCGCGTGCTGCTTCGCCCTTGAAGCCTGCCGAGGACGCTGTGCACATCGACTCGACGTCGTTCACGATGGACGAGGTCGTCGAAC
>CACZIP010000306.1 GCA_902781245.1 uncultured Coriobacteriaceae bacterium
CGAGCGAGGGCGCGTGTGCTATTATGCAAAGGCTTGTCTTCGCCTTGGTCGGAAACCAAGGCGGAAAAGGAGAAATGAAATGAAGCAAGGAATCCATCCGGATTACGTGGAGTGCACGGTGACGTGCAGCTGCGGCAACACGTTCAAGACGCGTTCCACGAAGCCCGAAATCCGCATCGAAATCTGCAGCGCCTGCCATCCTTTCTACACTGGTCAGCAGAAGTTCGTCGACACTGGTGGACGCGTCCAGCGTTTCGCCGACAAGTTCGGTTCTGCCGACAAGCTCGTCGCCGATCGTCAGGCTGCTGCCAAGGCTAAGCGTGCCGCTGAGGTCGCTGCTGCTGAGGAGAAGCGCAAGGCTGAGCGCGAAGCGAAGGCTGCCGAGAAGGCTAAGCGTGCTGAAGAGTGGGCCAAGAAGGCTGCTGCTCAGGCCGAGAAGGACGCCGCTGAGGCTGCAAAGGCTGAGGCTGCTGCTGAAGCCGAAGCTGTCGCTGATGCTGCTGCAGAGGTTGCAGCAGAAGAGGTCGCTGAAGAAGCTGCCGAATAAGCGCACATCACATTGGAAGTGGGAAGGCCCGAGCATAGCTCGGGCCTTCTTTTGTTGATTATGAGGCGTGAACCAAGTTTCGGCAACGTTCAAGTAATCGATTATCGGGGTTCCCAGGCAAGGAAAGCCCAGACGACGTTTCGAGGCTCTGATAGTTGCAACATGCCGTCTACCTCGATGAGCGAATCTTCAAGCCAATTGCGAAGGCGATCAGGAATGGATTCGATTTGCTCGACAGACGCGTAACCACGGGCAGCCTCTTTGGCTACCGTGACAAACTTGTCGAGCGCTTCATCAAACGTATCGAATCGCTCAATGCGCGTATTTGGGATATATGCCACTTCGGGCTTTACGCCCATTTGAATCAGGATGTTGAAAGCGTAAAGAAAGTCGTGCCCAACATGACCTTCAAGACCTGCGCGACGGAGCAAATCGTCATCACAACGTGGCGAAGACGATCCAGGTAGTGTGATGCAAACCCGGCGTTTGGCGACATGGTCGAGACGTTCGAGGGAATCACGTAAATCGCATGTTGCAATCGATCGCGAAGCAATGGCGACATCGACGCTTTTTGGGCCTACTCCGAACGATTCCCAATTATCCGACCAACTCATCAGCTTGACATTGACGCTCGAAACACCAAGAGCTTTTTGATCGGCAATCATTACGTCGAGCATTCCTTGCGAGAAATCGCTCGCAACCACATTGCAGCCTTGCAGTGCCAAAGGCGTGGCAAGGGCCCCTGTTCCACAGCCCATGTCAAGCACCGTCTCATGAGCTTCGATGCCAGCAAGGCGAAGAAACTCAGCAACATACCCCTCTTGCGATCCGTGTTTGACAGGAAACGATTTTGCTTTGGCGTCCCAGATAGTCGAATCATCTGTCTTTTCTCGGACGACCTGGAGTTTCTTCCACTCTTCATTCCAGTCGGTTGCGATGAGGGAGGGAATGAATTCATCGTTTGACATGAATCGTTGCCTTTCTTTTGATACTGCGTTCGTCTCATTCGGTGAGAGCCGAGTGACGAAGGTGCCCAATTCCATATATCTAGACACCATTTGCAAAAAATGTCGCTTATGTTGTATGTCATAGATAATATACTCGAAATCATCCAAGAGGAATCAAGTCGGAATATGCGGAGTGACGTAACGCACGTATCCGCTAGAAGAGAGAGGCGAGCCATGCAAGTCGAACTGCTCTACCATACCCCAGATCCTGAGCGCGCAGTGGCTACGGCTGCCCGTCTGTGCTATGCGCCTGTTGGCGCGTCGGAGCTCATGGAAACGCTCGACGAGGAGCGGATTCATAAGGTTTTGAGCACCATCATGACAGGCGGACACTTTTCAACGCTTGAGCATGCGAGCTACACGTTCGCGATCGATGGCGTGTCACGTGCTTTGACGCATCAGCTCGTTCGTCATCGTCTTGCAAGTTTCAACCAGCAGAGTCAACGCTACGTCAAGTTTGCTGACGGACTCGAAACGATCAAACCTGATTCAATCGCAGGGAACGAAGAGGCGAACAAGCTCTTTGATGAGATGATCGAAAAAACAGTCGAGGCATATCAGACGTTCCTCGAGCTTGGCATTCCCGCAGAGGATGCTCGTTACATTTTGCCAAATGCCGCTGAAACCAAAATCGTTGTCACCATGAACATTCGAGAGCTGCTGCATTTCTTCAGCGTCCGTTGCTGCAACCGTGCTCAATGGGAGATCCGCGATCTTGCATGGCGCATGCTCGAGCTCGTGCGTCCGACTGCACCGTACATCTTCGCAGATGCCGGTCCCAACTGCGTACGCGGTGCATGCACGGAGGGCAAGATGACCTGCGGAAAGCCTTACGAACGCGTGAAGAGGGATTAGTTTAGGTTTCGGACAGCTCGTCTTGTACTGCTGAGTCGCCTCATATATTCTTTCTGCCACTTCTCGCGCAGTGGCCGCGCTCTTTTCCTATAGACGCGAATATGGGATAAAGGGCGTGCATGGGGCGGAGGGCGCTT
>CACZIP010000307.1 GCA_902781245.1 uncultured Coriobacteriaceae bacterium
TTTCTATTCTTGGCTTCGACACCCATAGGATATCGAAAGGTTCTCTTCGTCTGTCTAGCACGGATTCCCGGGTGTTCCCCCGCTTAACTTAACTCGCACGCCATCCGAACGGAAAGCAGCGAACCGCTGAGCGCAATCTCGATAAGCTGCTCGAGCTGCTCGCTGGCGTTACCTCGCAGACTATGCAAGAAGATGCTCCCGCAAAGTGTCTCGAGCAATTGACTGCTTCACCGTAAGAGGACGAATTCGTTTTCCGAGCTTGCCCGCAAGCGCCTTCACCATCTCGTCGAAAACCAATGGATTGTACACGTGCCATCTCTTGAACGTGAATACCGTATACCCCATTGACTCGAGAATCGATTTCCGAAGCGCATCCTGCGCCGTTTGGCGTGCGTCATCGTGATAAGAGCCGTCGTATTCGACCACCACTTTCGCCTTGCGCCAAAGCATGTCTGGTTTCACATGGGTTTGCCTGAGCGCCTCTCTTGCAGTTATCGGAACTTCCAAGCTCGAATTAAGCTCCGGTCGCACAAAGTTATACCCACCGTATTTTTGCGGCAAGCACAGCAACAGATACAACTTGGTCTCCATTACCGACGCTGATCCATTGACCAGATAATTCGCAACGTTGCGCGCCTTCGCCAAACCCCATAGCCCCGACCAAGCTTCAACGTGGTTCCGAAAGCGCGCAGCGTTAACCAGCGTGTAATCCCGTCTTGCCTCGTCTTCCGTCGAGTCAGTGCGCACCGCGTATGTTCCGCAGAACTCCATACCTATCTCGAACGCCTCCAAAATGCTGTGCGTAGCACAAACTTGAACGAGGCAGATTTCTGGAGACACAACATGGATGCCGCCGTACACAGGACATAGAGCATGCGAAGGTAAGTCTGCAGTTTGAACATGATATTTCAGGCGCTCTGCGTCAATTCGACGCGCACCTGGCGGAACAAGCACGTCAATTGGCCACGAACCAAACTCCATCTCACTGAGAACGAAGGAGCGAGCCTCATCGATGTTGGAAGGGCACGCCTGAAGCTTCCGGATGTTCTGCTTCAAACCGTCAAGAACATAAGCAGATGGATTGGTCCTCCAGTAATGCAATGCAGAATCGTGGCTTACATACAAACGGGGGTCGCCCATCAAGCACTCCTAACCACCCAGCCAGTAATGTATTTCGAAACTATCTCTTGTTTATGTCACAAAACCTGTTTTTTACAATTGATTCGATAAATAGCTCGCGTATGGGCAGATTACCATGTCCATCCACTTTCGATGGATGAGCGCCAATTATGAAAAACCCCAGTTAGTTGCATTGTTGGTTGTATTGGTTTTGTTTATCGCTCCAAATCAAGATTGTAAAAACAAGGTTTTGTGACATTTTTCACGAGCCCATTGAAAAATCACGTGAAAACATGGTCTTGCAAGCAAGATAAGATGCGCTACATCATTGAAGGCACCTTGGGTGTCTCGGAAAGTGCCTCCAAGCCACACAGCAACCAAGAGCCGAAATGAAAAACCTTTGCCGGGGTGCTTCCTGTTCATGAGCCAGTTCAACGGCATTTCATTGCTCTGTTTCATGCGCAGCGGGTTCCAGTTGCCCAGCCTGCGCATGAGAAAGGCAGCTATAAAAACCATCGGAACGCAGCGTAATCTGCCATAGCAAATACTCCGCTACAATAGCATTGTCAATCTCGTCGAACCGAATGGTGAAACCTCATGGGAAAGAGCATAGTCGCCATCAACGCAAGCCCGCGCGTGAAATGGAACACGGCACAGCTCGTGCGTGCAGCTGCAAGCGGTGCAGAAGATGCGGGCGCGCAGGCCGAGGTCATCGACCTCTACCAGCTCGATCCGTTCATGGGATGCCGGTCGTGTTTCGCCTGCATGACCGAGAAGCGCTTCGGTCGCTGCGCCATCAAGGACGGCCTGACCGAGACGCTCGACAAGATCGCCGAGGCTGACGGGCTGATTCTGGGCACACCGAACTATTTCAGCCGCCCGACGGCGGGTTTCCGCGCTCTGTACGAGCGGCTCCTCTTCCAGCACCTGACGTACGACGTCGCGAAATTCAGCAGCAACGAGCGAAGCATCCCCGTACTGTTCATCATGACGAGCAATGCGGCAGCTGAAAGCTATGACCAGCTGGGCTACACCACCATGATCGAGGAACACGTGCAGACACTCAACCGGTTCATCGGCCCCACCACAAGCTTCATCAGCGGCAATACGCTGCAAACCGACCGCTACGACAAGTTCAACTGGACGATGTTCGACGTCGAAGCCAAGCAGCAACGCCACGAGGAAGTGTTCCCCCAGGAGCTCGCACAAGTCCGCGAACTAGCGTCGCAGCTGTTCGCATGAGAGAGAACCCTGGAACCCACGAACGGAAGCGTCCGCTACGGCGCCAAAACGTCCCTTAAAGCATCAACGTCCTCAAGTCGAGTCGCCCAACTCGTGGCGAAACGCATGACCGTCCGGCCGTCCGGCAGGTTCTCGATGAAGCCCATCTCGGCGCACTCGGACAACGCAGCC
>CACZIP010000308.1 GCA_902781245.1 uncultured Coriobacteriaceae bacterium
AGGCCGTTAAGCAAACGCGCCAGTGGCGCGTTTGTAGGCCGACGGTTCGAGCGCGCAAGCGCGAGGACGTTGATTTCCGCGTAGCGGAAATCATGAATCACATCATCTCCACCACGTAAATCGCAGGTCACGGGGTTAATCCTCGTGGCTTGTTCTTTGGTACCAAGACCCCGATAATCTAGGTTTTGGTTACTCGTAACCTCATCGCCCGTGACCTCATTGCAACAAAGCGAGCAGCCGCCTTGTCAAGTCGATGCCGCCGACGAGCGCAATGCAGACGCCGAGACCGATTGCGAACGGCCGCATGATGGCGTTGCACGACATCGTGGGATCGGCGCACAGCTCGATGATCACGCCCGGTATGAGCGCAACGAGCACGCCCATAAGGGCGCAACCGAGCGACAGTCCGCGCCGCTCCCCTTCGTCCGTCTCGAAAATCCTCACGATGGCCAAGATGGCAACGATCGCCGCAACGCCCAGCGACGCCCGGCACGCCCAGTAGCAACTCGGCACGTTGTCGGGGCTTCCATGCTGTGCGCATGGACCAGGAAGCAGGAGAAGCCCCGCGATGAGGATGACGTCGAGACACAGCAGCGCGATTCCCGCAGCAGGCTGCGCCTTTGGCTTGAACGCTGCCGCGACCCGCCCCTCCTCTTCGATTACCATATCTTCCCCCTTTTGGGCGACAACAGTCTCGCCTAACCAGGGTTCATGCGACTGCCGCGTGTGTTCCACACCGTAAACCATCTCGTAGGTATGCATGTTCTCATTGGTGCCAACGCCCCGAAAATCTAGGTTATGATTACTATAATGCTCAATATGCGGCAACCGTGCCGTCGAATGGCTGATATGCCCATCATGAAAACGAAAGGTCGACAACATGAAGAGAATTGCGCTCATCCTATCTGCGGCAGTAGTATCGATGCTCCTGGTGGCGGGGTTGACGGGCTGCATTGCGGCGCACACGTCTGCGTCGTCGAACTCGTCCAACACGTCGTCAAGTACCGCTGCAGCCACATCCGACAACGCCTCGAACGCGTCGAGCGCCTCTGACGAATCCACAAAGGACACCTCGAATGCGTCAAGCGCATCCACTAACAGCGATTTCGAGGGACGAGGCAACGCCGAACCGACTTACGACTCCAAGAAGGTTGGACGTAGCAAGACCGGGTATGTCTTAGTCCCAGTCGATTGGATCGATCGAACAGACCAGGATTTCCGACCGCAGCAGGTAGACGCATCTGCAGTCACTTACGTGGTCGATCCGACCACCGAATACACTTCGGCAGCTCTTTCCCACTTCGCGTACTCGAGCTCCATCCAGCTCGAAACCTTCCCCACATCGTATACCGACAAGGCTGATGAATACCTCTACAACTACCGCGGCGATACAGAGAACTACTCGGATGTCACCATCGAGAAAGACAAGTTCAGCGGCCATGACGCATCAGTGGTCTCTTGCAAATCCATCGACGGGGTGAATGTCACTCATATCGTCTTCGACAAGAACGACGACGGACGCTCATGCGTCGCGATCACCGTCAACGGGACGCAATCCACCAACGATGCCATTTTGAGCTATGTCGCTACCTGGACGGCATCCTAGCAATCGCGACTTGCTCCCGCACGCAAGGCTCGCCTGGTGAATACCTGCCACACTTCATGCTGTTCGTGTTGCGAAATCGATTCATAGCACAGCAATTCAGACTACAATCTATGGTTACATTCCCATTGGAAAAATGAGCGAGCAAAGCAGAGGAGAGGCAAAGCTCGAATGTCGACACTCAGGGAAATTCAGCTCGCAGAACTCGAGATGCTGACAGACATTGCAGATTTCTGCGATAAGAACGGCATCCGCTACACGCTGTACTGTGGAACGCTCCTTGGCGCCGTACGCCACAAAGGATTCATTCCCTGGGATGACGATGCCGACATCGCCATGCCCCTCGCCGACTATCGTCGTTTCCTGGAAATTGCCGACCAGCTTCCTGCGAAGTACGTCGTGCAATCACCCGAGAACACGCCGGGGCATTTAGTCACTTGGGCGAAAGCGTACCTTGATGGCACGACATTCATGCCCGTTATCGGCGCAAATCTCGACACACATTGGGGCATTTTTATTGACATCTATCCTTTCATCGGCGCCGCCAACTCTTCGTTTGGCGAGCGCTTGCAATCGGGAGCCCTCAAAACTGCATATTTCCTGCGTTACGCCGATCTCTTTCGCTGTCAAAAAGGAAGCGAAGCAGAGACGAGCCCCAAAAAGCGTCTAGTCAAGCAAATGTTGGCGGCAATCCCTGCCCCAATACGAAGAGCGACCGCGAATGGTTTGCTCAATCTTTGTATGAAAGACCCTGAGAAATCAGAGCGCATTGGGACCATCGACGCAGCCTGGTTCTCGGGCAAATATTTGCGAAGTGATTGGGAAGACATGACCACAGGGGAATTCGAGGGAAGCTCATACTCCATACCCAAGAACTATGCCAAAAATCTCAGCATGATGTACGGCGATTACATGAAGTTGCCACCG
>CACZIP010000309.1 GCA_902781245.1 uncultured Coriobacteriaceae bacterium
GCCAGCGTCTCGTCGGCGTGCCGGCGGAAGCACTCGTTGGAGTACCCTGCGCCACCCGTCGCCTTCACGATGACGAAGTCGCAGCTGCCCATGTTGGAGACGACAAGGTCGTCCTGCCAGGATGAGATGTCGATGCCGTTAAGCCCCATGGTTGGCACCGCCCTTCGGGATGACGATGTCCTCGTCGCCCCCGCCGAGAGCGGCCATGATCGGCGAGAGGACCGCCATCACGAGCGCCACGACCAGGCCCCTCACGCTCGGGTCCAGAACGCACCAGCCCATGATCAGGTCGATGTTGGCGATGACCACGCCCAGGACTCCCTGCACGATCGTGCGTGCCAGGCGCCAGTACCACTCGTTGCTTGCCAGAAACTCGTTCATGTCAGTCCGCCTTTCCCTTCAAGGACTCGATGTCGTGCTTCGCGACAGCCATGTCCTGCTCGAGCCGGTAGGTGCGCTCCAGGACCTGGTTGTGCTTCTCGACCTTCTCCGTGAGGGCGTCGAGCTTGACCTCCATGACGGCTCTGCTCTTGGAATTGGAAAGGATCACCCCAATCAGCGTCACAACACCGGTAATGCACGCCACGATGATTGACTCCATAAAAGAACTGCCTCCCGAGATCGACTTTTCGTCCTCAGGAGGCAGTGTCCGACTGTGTCACAAGTACGCAGATTACGCTCGGAGTTGTCGCTTGACCTTACGTTCTTCTATGCATGATGTCGAGCTGCTTTCTACTCATCATCTGAGGTCATGAGAACGCGGGGCACCTTTTCTTCTCTTGGGATCATCTTCTTGACTAGCGAAAAGCACTCGGAAAAGTCGCCACTCGGTAGGCGAAAATCCCTATGCTTCTTTGTTCCATTGGGATACGTGACAGCAAACGTCGTTGAGCCTATGTCGGTAACAAACTCTTCGTTGTCTTTCTCTAGGATACCGGCGACCATCTCGGCGACCTCATCGAATAGCGCACGATGGCCAAGGCCACTTGGCTGGTATGCCCAGCTCGTCGGCAGGTTATGTTCCGACATTTCACGCGGTTCGTATTGATATGATGACGATTCGCTCCATAGTGGGCATGCTGACAATCGGCAAGGACTTGTATTTCTCTTCAAATGGGCTCACGTAATTCTCGTCGGGCTCAGGGACATAGACCTCAACGAGACCTTGCTCCTCCAGGTAATCGAGCATTGCCTCAATTACATCGCGCTCGTCTTGCCATTCCATGGCAAGGTAGTAATCTGTCAGAGATGCGGACTCCGCTTTAGGAAACCAGCGGTGTAAGAGTTCGGTTGTTGCTTGATCGATGCTGCTTTCAATCTTTTGGCGCGTCTCAGTATCCAAGTTCTTAAAGGCAGCTTCACTTATTCCATGAATGATAAGGGTGTTGACTAGGTGCTGACGTGACCCAACCTTAGCTTGTTCAAAGAGGATGTATGGGTAGTTGGCAGGACATAGGAAATGCTCGTCCCAGTATTCGCGTACGCCCGGCTCGTTCATTATCGGAAGTTCTCTAGTCCAGCAATACTTACCAGCTAGGTAGTCTGGGTGAACATCAATTTCCTTTGCAATTGCATTCAGCAGACCAGGAGACATCTCACCGTCTTGTAAAGATTGTCTGATGGTCCTTTCGGTCCATTTGGTTCCGCCTCGTTCTTTTCCGAGCGAGATCACGGATGCATGTTGCCGTTTTAGCACTTTTTTGAACCACTCGACATTTATAGCTCGCTTCTTACTCTCTTTCTTAGCCATGTCATCACCTCTCAAATAGAGCGGAAGTTATTGGGGAAAAGTTCAGGCTATCCAATACGCAACACTTTTTGTACTCTGGTCTTGACCAAAACGGAAGTAATTTCCGTTTTCACTATACGACCAGGACTTGCAGACCGCAAGCCCAATGAAAGGAGATATATGGACAACCAGAACAAGCACATCAGCAAGTATGAGCATGACATCGTTCCGACAGATGCCTATGGCGTGGTCAAGTCAGGACTCGAACGCGCCGTAGAGGCTAATAGCTCCGTGGCTTTGCGTCAGATGGAAGTGTTGAGCATGCAGGCAGACGAGACTGAGGCGTTGCTTGAAAGCGGAAACCTGAGCGACAAGCAGTTCAAGCTTGTCTTGAAAGAATCCAGGAGGATAAGACGGTCTATGGCGAAGGCTTCTAGGGGCATGTATGTAGCGAATTTCTTGCTGGTTGCTGGATTTTGCGTGCTCCTATTTGGCGGTGGTGCATATCTCAGGCTTCGAGCTGCCTAATGGTACGCATGAGGGGCGATACTGCCATCGCCCCTCATGCCACGCTTCACGCAGCCGTAAGGTATCCGGCCTGTCCGGTCCGGTCGATCCTCATGTACGTGTACCCCGTGTTAGAGCTCGACCACACCGTGCCGTTTCCGCCCACGAGCGACGTGGAGCACGAGTAGAAGCACTGAGATCCCGTGATGCCGCTCGTTGGTAGCGCCCAGCTCGCATCTGCGTAGATCGTCGTAAGGCGCGAGCACCCCGAGAACGTGTAGAACAGGTCTGTCAGGTGCGACGGATCGAAGCCTCGGAAGTCGATCGTCGTGAACGCGCATGAGCTGAACGTGTAGCGCATGGAGCGTACGCCAGAAAGGTTGCCTAGACCCGCGACGCTCGCAAGGTTCGTGCAGCTGTAGAACAGGTAGATTAGGTTCAGGTACGAGAACGTGGCCATGTCGGCCGCGAACGTCACGCTCGTCAGGTGCTGACGGTGGGTCGGACCCGTCGTGCCCGTCCAGGGTGTGAAGCCGAGGCCCACGTACTTGCCGATTGCGCAGATGCGTCCGGAGGCGCGAAGCGTGCGCGTCGGATCGGGCGACGAGCTCGCCGTCAGCACCGCCTCGCCGTCGTCGTAGAAGTGCGCCCAGAACCACGTGCGCGAATCGTTGTTCGGGTCGGTGAGCACGCCGCCGGTCCCAATCTTGCACACGCTCGCCCCGCTCGTGCTGGAGGGCACGAAGCCGTCCGTGCCTCCCACGAGCTTGTAGCATCCGTTGAACATGAGCGAGCCCGAGAGCCCCGCGTTGCTGAACGAGGTCGCGTAGATCGTCTCGAGCGAGGAGCAGCTGCTGAACATCTGCGCAGCGCTCGTGATGCCAGAGAGGTTCTCGAAGCCAGAAACCTCGGTCATGCTCTGGAACGCGTTGAAGAGGTAGTCCGCCTTCCTCATCCCGACCTGAGGCCAGGAGGCGTGGATCACGACCTTCTTCACCTGCAGCTTGATGGAGTCGTATGGCCTGGTTGCCGCTGACGAGTAGCCCGCCGGGTCGATCTCCCAGGCGTTGACGGGAACGCCGCCGGAATAGCAGTGGCGGCCATCCACGTAGTTGAACTCTAAGGTGCCGAGCGAGGTAAGAACGGCTCTGGGCTTGAGCCCTACATCCCATTCAAGCGCGAGAATCGCTGCAGCCATGTCTCCTGGCTGATACCGGGTGGAGAGCCCGTTCTGCCCGCGAATGGCAGCGGCGATGTCGGAGAACACGGACTCGGGAAGCACGCCACTCTCCAGCGCCATGTAAGGCTGCTCCTGGTAGTCGCC
>CACZIP010000310.1 GCA_902781245.1 uncultured Coriobacteriaceae bacterium
TTGCTGAAGTTCGCAGGCGTGCCTTACCTACCAGTATCGATGGCTGTCGTCGTGCTTATTGCAGTTGCCATGAACCTTTCCTATCCTTCGACAGTCACTCTAAGCCAGAGCTTCCTGCCAAACCATCTTGGCACTGCGTCAGGCATATCGTATGGGTTGACAACATGCATAGGCGGAATAGCCTCACCCGGCCTCGGAATAATCGGCGACACATTTGGTTTGGTTACAGTGTTCCTGGCCATGGCGTGCGTTGCTGCGGTTTCGCTTACATTCGCGCTCATCGTTGTTGGATATGAACGCAAGAGCAAGATTTGAGGATCGACTGCTACTTGAGCACAGCATATATTAGGCTTCATCTCAGAAGCTACAGACTGAAAGACCCGAATGGTGATTTGCTCTTCCGAGCATCTCGCAAGTGGAAGACTTTCGGCTCGAAATCGTAGAGCTGCTCGAACGCAACGCCTTCCTCGAGCGTGAGGGCGCCCTTCCAGCAAACATCCTTGCAGAGGGAACAATTGATGCATTCGGACGCAGAAAACTCGATAAACGCTATTGGGTCGCTCGCCTTTTCGGTTTCGTTACGCCTCAAAGCACCTGTTGGGCAGAACACAGCGCACATGCCACATGAATTGCACTTCTCAGCATCGATCGAAACAGTAGCAAACTTTCGAGAATCGAGGCGTTCACCAACCTGCGCCCCCAAAGCGTCGAATGCATTGAGCAGCCTGTCGTGCCGGGGAACATCGATCGTCGGCAGGGATCCGTCTTTCGTGATGCGAAGCCGCTCTCCTATCGCGGCCTCCTGCGCTTTCATCCCGAGCTCCTGCTCGATTGTCGTTTTCGCAGCCACCATGGCAGTTTCGCGCGCCGCGCCGACAGCATCCGAAAAGAATCCGCGCCTTGTCGACCCGAACATTCCAGTTGCATCTTCAATCAGCAATTCATCAGGGAAAGAAGATGCTCGTTCTACAGTACACGCGCTTCCGCCTGCTTGAATAACGAGCCGTGCTTGGTCCATGGTCTCTTCAAGGCCAGAAACGCAATCGCGGTATTTGCAGGTCTTGCAAACACCGTCAACGAGCATGACGTTGGATGCCCCCTGTGCGGCGAGCTCAACAACGATTGACTCGTCGACGCGAGCAAGACAGCTTACTTCCAAGTATTGTTCAGGGTCAGCCAAATGTTTCGAGGATATTCGAGCACACGCTATGACTCCTACACCATTTGCATGTTCCAAAGCCTTTATGGAAGCAACCGATAGCGTGTTGTCAGGCGATTCTGCAGATACGAGTGCTTCAGTCGGACAGATTCCTATGCAAGCCCCACATCCGACGCAACTCGTTGCATCGAGGGTCAGTTCGTTAGCCTCTACCTTCAACGCATCGAACGGACATGCCTGAACGCATTTCCTGCAGGTGGCGTTGCGGTTGCGAACTGCTACGCAGCGATCCCCGAGTACTATTACGGGATGCTTCTCAAGCGCTTCGGCAAGATTTGCGATGTCGTTAACATTGGGCATAGAAGAATGTATATCACATTAAGCGCTGAGGAACGTTTCCTCAATCCGCCTGAGTTCTTCGGGCGTATTGGCGTTGATAAAGCATCCGCCCATCGGCTCAGCTGCCAGCACCTCTGCTTGTGTGAATTCACGCACGTTGACGCGGTCGTAGAATGCTTGAGCCCTCTTGATGCCGTTTTCGAGAAGGTCCTGAACCGCAGGCAAGCATCCAGACCGCCTGTAAATTGCGTGGAACGGCTCATAACCATGCTTGTTGACAGGCACTACCATGTCAGCGCCGGATTCTTTGAGCGCTATCGACTCCGCAACAACGAGCTTTGCTGAAGCAAAGAGCATATCGCAAGCAACGATGGCCACAAAAGGATTACTGGCTGCCTCAAGAGCGGTATGGATTCCAGGAAGCGCGCCACGATATTCATGCAAGTCGGGCACGAGCCTTATGTCGAGTTCGGGATAAGCCTCGTGAAGGAACGCGAGCTTCTCCCCCTCGTTTGTCGTGATGATCAGCTCGTCTGCAACGGGAGAAAGGCGCTCGACCATCCTGCATATGAGCGGACGCCCCGCAAACGGGACCAGCGCTTTGCTCTGCCCCATGCGACGGCTTTCGCCACCTGCCTGGATGACAACGGTAATGCGCGGGCGCATGTACCGTCCCTCAAGATATTCAGCCAACCCAGCAACGTCTTCGAGTCCGAACGCGGGAATCCCATAGATTTCAGCAGCTTCGACAGCTTCGTCGATATCCGTGACAATGGCAATCGTGTTCGCCGTCGGCATCTTCTGCAGCAGGTCAGCATCGGCTTCGAATGCACGATCACCACGGGATTTCTGAATGAAATCAGTGTCGAGCGATATTCCGCTACGCGCACCTTCTACAAAGGCGCCTGCAACTAACGCATCCTTTTCGTTTCCAGAGCGCATGATCTCGATGGTGGGAAGGCCGCTCTTGCGATATCCCTCGACGATAACGATG
>CACZIP010000311.1 GCA_902781245.1 uncultured Coriobacteriaceae bacterium
GAGGAAGGCATCGAGAACGTATCGATTCGCAAAATCGCCCAAAAAGTCGGTTGCGACTCTGCGGTGCTGTACCGCCATTTCGCAAATCTCGACTATTTGCTAATGGTGGGTTGCATACGATTCCTCGAGGACTACATCAAAGATCTTGCTGCTATTGAGCGAATCGAGGAGTCAGCCATCGACAAAGCCATCGATTCGTGGCACGTGTTCAGCCACTATGCATTCAGAAATCCAAAACTGTTCTACCATGTTTTCTACGACTGCGACAACCAGCTCTTCGAAGACGCCATCGTCGAGTACTTCGAGCTGTTCCCCTTCGACCCGAAAGACCGATCTGAAACGTTCTACGGATTCTTCTTCCTGTCGTTGTTCAGCGGCAGCCCCCATCAGCGCAACGAGTATTACTTCAACCGTGCCGCCGGAGAAGGATGCATCTCTCCCGCCGACGTGAACTATCTCTGCCATGCTTGCCCCTACGTGTTTTCAGGGACGTTGCGCGAATACGCGCTTGGCAACTTCGGCGACATCGACAGCGACCAAGCAGCTGCAAAATGCAACTACCTGGTCGACAGAATTATCGAACCCTGCCGCATCGACGATCACGTGCCCCGCGTCGAAGGCTCGCTATAGCAGTCGGTACCGAACTCGTTTATTCTGGAAAGCTCCCTGGGCTGGCGCCCGCATCAAACAAGGGGGCCGCCCGAAGGCGGCCCCCTTCCCCATCAAATGAGTCACTTAGACTATCACGGTGACTCATTTCTTCTCGGCGTAGAGCACGTTGTCTTTCGACTTCTCCCAAGCGGGCAGCTCGAAGAAGCGGAAACCGCGATCGCGCAGCTCCTCTTTCTTGGCAGCTGCTGCCTCGCCAATCGTGAGCGCATTGCACGGACACGAGTTCACGCAGTAGGGCTTGTCGCCCTTGGCGATACGGCTCGGGCACTTTACGCAGCTCTGCGACCAAATGGGAATCCAGCTCATGTGAAGGTTCGGCCACGTGCCAGCGGGCCGGTCGATGCCCTCGCCCGAACCCTGCGTGCGCACGGTCAGCCAGAATTCATCGTCGGGCAGGTTGTTGCCCACCTTGCAGGCAAGCGAGCAGGTCCAGCAGCCGATGCAACGCTGGAGGTCGACCAGGATGGTCTTCTCGTTGATCTCAGTCATCTCACTACCCCCTTACGCCTCGACCTTGCGCACGTCGCATGCGCAGTCCCAAATCGTGTCCCAAGCGCCAGCCATGCCGCCGATGCCACCCGTACCGAAACCGGGCTGGTAGCCGCCGATGGCCTCGACGCACTTCACCCAGTTCTCGGCGCGGTCGTCGATGGTCTCGAAGCTGCCCAAGGGCACGATGAGCTCGGAGTACATGCCCTCGTCGAATGCCTCGTGACGCCAGCCGAACCACACTTGCACCGTTCCAGGCGGGATCACCTGATCGAGCTTCATCTCGATGACCACGTGGCCGCGGCCGTTGTAGACCTCGACCATGTCGCCGTCCTTGATGCCTTCGGCTTCCGCATCGATGGGGTTCATGCGACCGGTCGGCTTGCCACCGGACAAGCCAGCCATAACTGGGTCGTCGGTGAACATCGACTGCATGAAGAAGCGCTGGCGTCCACTGAAGAAGTGGTACTTGCCCTTTGCCGTGCCATCGGCAAGCGCGGTGGGCGTGGGAGCCTCGAGCGGCGGCAAGTACTTGGCGATAGCGTCGTCAACGCAGACCAAACGCTCGCAGTAGAATTCCATGCGCTTGTGCGGCGTGTCGAATTGCATGCCCATGAACGGGTCCCAGTTCACCGGCGGCGTAGCGGCACGCACCAGCTTCTCTTCCTTCAGTCGCTCGTAGGTCAGCGGCGGCTGGATGCCGGCAATCATCGGCCACTTCGATTGGATGCGGATGTCGATCCATTCCTCGGCCGTCTTGTCGAAGTACTCGCCCAGGCCTACGCGTTTGGCCAGCTCGGAATAGACGAACGTCGGATCCTTGGCCTCGCCGATCGGCTCGATGGCCGGCTCCTGCAGCACGATATGGTTGTAAGCAGCAGACGCGACGAGCTCGTAGCGCTCGAACGGCATGCAGTCGGGCAGCACGTAGTCGGCGTACTCGCCGGTGTCGGTCATCCAGATGTCGATGTCGACGATGAGCTCCATCTGCGGGAAAATCTCGTTGAGCCACAACCCACGGTTCGGGCAGTTGTGGACGGGGTTGCCCGCGATGACCCAGAATGCCTTGATCGGATACGGCTTCTGCGTCTTGACCTGCTCGATGAACTCGGCCTGGCGCAGCAGCTTGCCCTTGTAATTCTCGCGGCCCTCGGGCATGGTGATGGGCTGGTCGTTGAATACCATGGGAAAGCCGGCGGGCAGCATTTCGGACGTGACGCCCGCACCCGGGCGACCAAGGTTGCCGGTGAGCGCGCCCAGCAGGTAGAACGAGCGATACGACTCGCCCTGGTTCTGGTAGCGCA
>CACZIP010000312.1 GCA_902781245.1 uncultured Coriobacteriaceae bacterium
CTCTAGTATCGCAGGAAAATCTACCGTATATGCATACATGCCCCCGCGATCATTGTCGATGGACATCGTAATCGGTGAACCGTCGACGCTGATTGAAATGGTATCGGGGCTCCACGTTGTAATCGTCCACGTACCTGTGACCTCGAGCGTCTTCTCGGTTGGGCCAGTCAGCATTTCTGGTTGCGCGTCGCCGCCATCCAAATAAGTCTCGATGTAACAGTCGTCACCGGATTTCACCGAATACACGACTCGAGCGCTCGTCGGAGCCACTTCGACGACCGCAGCTTCCTCTTCCTCTTCTTCCTCAGATTTCGTCGTATCTTTAATACCCGAAACAGGCAGCTGCGATACGTCGCTCTCATCTTGCTGCGAACCACGGCCAAGCAGAGTGAACGCCACAACGGCAACTATCGCCACAGCGATTATGGCAATGATTATGAGCACGAGCCGTGACTGGAGGAAGCTCGGAACGCGCGATGCTTTGTATTCCATCGGCGTTTGCCCGACATGGATATCGCGATTACCACGGCGCGGTGTCTGGGAAAGGTATCCATACCCAGTCTCAGAGTAACCGGAATGGTGGCTCATGAAATCGCGCTCCGAGCGATCCGGCCGCTCACGGCGTTCACGCGTGATGCCGTAGTCGTCGCGTGAGAACTCGGTCCGATCGTCATAGAGATCGCGCGTTAGAAACGAATTCACGGCCCCTTCGCTTGTATGCCGATATGATGCACCACGTGACTGCGATTGCGACCTCGTCCGAGACCTCGAATCGGAAGAAGCGTCCCAATCGTCGTAGCGCATCGCACGATTGCGTGCGCGCGAACGTCGGGGCTCTCGTTCCATGTTGAACCCACTCGACGGTGCGTGCCCACGCGCTCGCTCGACTTGGTTTGCATACACCTCATCGAGGTACATGTTCACGATTTCAGTTGGATTTAGCCCGAGCAGGCGCGCGTAGGCATTCACCATGTTGCGCGTATACCCGCGCGGCGGCATCGCATCGAAGTCGCCTGCTTCAATTGCTCGCAGAATATCAGGGCGTATCCTGAGTCGACGCGCTACCGTGTCGAGCTCATAACCTTTGCGCTCTCGAGTTTCACGAAGTACCTTGCCAGATGTCATCTGTGCCACGATTGCTCCTTAAACTCATCACTCGTCGTTGGCCTCGAACGCTTTGAGCGTTTCGAGCTCCATGGCATCGACGAGCACGTCACGCGGCTTGCTGCCGTTCGGCGGACCCACAATGCCCTTCTCTTCGAGCATATCCATTATACGGCCGGCTCTCGAATAGCCCACTTTGAGCTTACGCTGGATGTTCGACGTCGAGCCGAGCCCGCTTGCTACCACGATTTCAGCAGCTTCCCAAATGAGGGGATCGTCGGATGAAGAGCTTCCACCCGATCCGTCTGGCATGGTGTCGCCCATGCTTATCAAGTTCGTCTTCAGAATCTCGGAATGGTATTCGGGCTCGCCCTGTTCCTTGACCGCTTCGACAACAGCAGTGATTTCCTCGGAGGAAACGAAGCAACCCTGGATACGAAGCGGTTTTGAATACTCAGGTTTCGAAAGCAGCATGTCACCGTTACCGATGAGGCTTTCAGCACCTGAAACATCGAGGATGACGCGGCTATCGAGACCCGAAGCTACGTTAAAGGCTATTCGATTCGTGATGTTCGCCTTAATGAGGCCGGTGACCACATTTGCCGAAGGACGCTGTGTCGCGACAATCAAGTGAATGCCAGCAGCACGCGCCAACTGGGCAATGCGTGAAATCGAGAACTCGACCTCCTTGCCAACGTTCATCATGAGGTCAGCAAGCTCGTCGATAATGATGACGATGTAAGGCAGCTCGGCCGTATCGTCCTCGCCAAGCGCACCTGAACGGGCTTTCTCGTTGTATTGGGAGATGTTGCGTGCGCCGACCTTCGAGAACACTTTGAGCCTTCGCTCCATCTCGGCAACGCCCCACGACAACGCGCTTGCCGCTTCCTTGGGTTCCGTCACAACAGGCACGTATAGATGAGGAATGCCGTTGTAGGGCGTGAACTCGACGCGTTTGGGATCGATCATGATGAACCGCACCTGGGATGGAGTGGCTCTCATGAGCATCGACATGATCATGGAATTGATGCCGACTGATTTACCGGAACCGGTTGTGCCGCCGATGAGCAGGTGCGGCATTTTTGCGAGGTCGCAGATAATCGAGTTGCCCTCGACATCCTTTCCGATCGCCATCTCAAGCGGACCGCCATGCACATCTTTCAAGACGTCGCCGAGCAGAACGTTC
The DNA here is from genome assembly GCA_902781245.1 of uncultured Coriobacteriaceae bacterium. Taxonomy (GTDB): domain Bacteria; phylum Actinomycetota; class Coriobacteriia; order Coriobacteriales; family Eggerthellaceae; genus UBA9715. The sequence continues at coordinate 2,291 of CACZIP010000312.1, forward strand.
TCTCGTTTCGCGTTCGGCACTTCGATGCCGACGAAATGCGTTCCGGGAATCGGAGCGAAAATGCGCACACCGGGAGCAGCCAAAGCAAGCGCAATGTCATCGTTGAGCGCAATGAGCCTGCTCACGCGAACGCCAGGAGGAAGGTCGACTTCGAACAGCGTGAC
>CACZIP010000313.1 GCA_902781245.1 uncultured Coriobacteriaceae bacterium
ACATCCTCGAAGCCGCTGGCGCAGCGTGCGAGGAATCTCTTTTCGTTGTCGCGTTTAGGTATGGCCGGCTCCGTTCGAAGTCGCTATTCCTGCGTTGCTTGCGTCGCCAACTGAACAACACGATAGGCGCCGTCGTAGATGCCAATGGCGTCGGCCGCCTCGATGTTGTCGCACATGTCGGCGATGATGGACGGCTCGGCCTGCATGAGGTCGATCATGGCGCACGTCTCGGGAAGCGTTTCGAGCTCGTAGGTGCCATCGCCCACCTCGGCCGCACGGATGGCGCCCCATGCCTCGTGACCACCGACGCGCTTGATCATGAGCTTGGGAACCGGGTAGAACGCAAGCTCGCTGGGCTTGGTGGCAAGCAAGTCGCATGCACGCATGAGCACGTTGGTGGAATAGACCGCCCCGTAGATGTCGGAATCGCCGAACGCGTGGATGCCGTGCACCTCGCCATCGAGCGCGTCCTCTGCGAACGAGGCCACTGCTTCGAAGTCGTCGAAATGCTCGGTCGCCTGCGCGAGCGCGGGGATGGCGGCTTTCAGCTGCTGCCAGACGTTCGCGTGGTCGCCGACGTTGACGAACAACGCGGCCTTGTCGGCCTCGATGTAGGGCAGCAGGTGCTCGATGATGCCCTTGAACAGGTCGAATTGCGCTCCCGCGCCGCCAACGGACAGCAGGTAGCGGATAGGCTTGCCCTCCATGGCGCGTTCGACGCGGCGCGCGCAGTCGAACGGGATGTTGAGCACGAGCTCGTGATCGATGTAGTGTCCGGTGCAGAAAACCGAGCCTTCGGGCATGGGAGCGAGCTGGCGCTTCTTGTCCATTCCGCGCAACGCCTGGTAACCTAGGGTCGCCGACGGCGTCTGCACCGTGTGCACCGCGCCTTCGGCCAGATGCAGTGCCATGGGCCAGTTGTCGGGAATGGCGTTCACGACGTTGGTCAGCCCCGCATGGATGGCAGCTTGGGCGGGCCATACGTGCGTGCCGATGAACGGAATGTCGCGCGGCAGATCGGCGTAAGGCGCCACCATCAGCTCGGCGGCTTTCTGGTCGGCGGAGTTGTACGTGAGCTTGCGGAAACCCTCGGAGTTCAACGGCTCCCAATACAGCTTGTTGAACAGGCGCGAGCGCTGCGAGAGGCGCGAGCCCATCGAGTACAGGTTGTTCTGGTGTGCGATGAGCTTCGTGCACGTTGTGTCCGGAAAGCCCATGAGATCGAACCACAACGGCGTGTAGCCAAGCGCATGCGCCGCCGAAGCCATGGCCATCGAGATGCGGTAGTGGCCGAATCCCATGCGGATGTTGCCCACGACGACTGGATTCTCTATTTGCGAGAAGTTGGCAGCCTCGCTCGTCGACACGGCAGGCGCGAGCCGCTTCGCTTCGAAACGCTCCCCCACAACCGGCAAATCGGCAATGCGCAGATGACACGCCGCATTCGAATCGTGCTTGAACTTCTTTTCGTACTTCGCTTTCTGCTTGCACGCTTTCGCATACGTCCTGTCGTCGATCTTGTTGCCGAAGATCACTGCTGCGCGGTCTGCCATCATTCGCTCCGTTCCACTGCATGCTTCATGAAGGGTCGCTGTCCCCTTCCATGTGCTGAAAGGAAAGCGGCTCCTTCCATGAACTCATTATAAAGAAAAGCGGAAGGGCGTTATGCCACTTCCGCTTTCGGGAATCCCGCAATGGGAACTGCGACTGTTGCCGAGCTACAGAACCTTCACGTCCTCAGCGTTGCAGATGAGAGTGCGGCCGGCATTCGTGCCGTAACCGTCGACCTTGCCCCACACGCCTGTGACCTCTACCTGGGCCTTGTTCTCCGGATAATCATCCGCCGTCCATCCCTCGACGTAGAAGTTGACGCTCTTGAGCACGCCGCCTTCACCCTTGATGCCGACGGAGTCGCTCACCTTCTCGACGTCGCCTTCTTTCTTGGTATAGCGGCTCACCTGGCCCTTGATGTGCATGACCTTGCCCTCGTCGGCGTCAAGCGCATCGGGCGTGCGGTTCGTGAACTCGTCCATGAACTTGAACGCTTCCTCGTCGCTCATTGCGGCGACGTCGAAGTCAACAGTGCTCACGTCCACCTTTGTCGCCGCCGCGGCGTTTGCAGCCGCCTCGCTGCTTGCGGCTGCAGCGTTCGATGCCGCCTCGGAGCTCGCTGCCACCGCGCTCGATGCCTCGGCGCTGCCAGAAGCCGCGCTCGACGTCGCCCCTGAGGATGCACCACCCGAACAGGCAGCCAAACCCATGGCCAAAACCACTGCACAAGCTGCTAGAACCAGTTTCTTCATATGCTCCCCCTTCCCTAGGAACCGCTTCAAAATATAGCTGATTTCTGAAGGTAAACAATCGTGGTGGTAATTTGAGGTTATTTCCGCAGGTGGGTTCCTTCCGATAGCGCCAAATGGCGAACGACCCTTTCCTCCGTCGG
>CACZIP010000314.1 GCA_902781245.1 uncultured Coriobacteriaceae bacterium
ACACGAAGACCAAGTGCATCGTGACGGTTGTGTCCTTGATGGCTTCGGGGATAACTGACTCGTCGTTGACTTACCATCTACAGAACGCCAAGGCGAACGGCGTCACGAAGGAAGAGATTGCGGCCATCATCACGCATGCGACCATGTATACCGGCTGGCCGAAAGGCTGGGCAGTCTTCCGCTTGGCGAAGGAAGTTTGGAACGAGGAAGCTCCGGAGCTGACCAAAAAAGACAAGTACCAGAATGAGTTATTCTTCCCCATCGGTGCGCCGAACGATGCGTTTGCGCAATACTTCGTCGGGCAGAGTTACCTAGCGCCTGTCTCCACTGAACAGGTGCCCGTGTTCAATGTGACTTTCGAACCTGGATGCCGCAACAACTGGCATATCCATCATGCCGACAAGGGCGGTGGCCAAATGCTTGTCTGCGTTGGTGGTAGGGGTTATTACCAGGAATGGGGCAAGGATCCTGTCGAGATGACTCCAGGAAGCACGGTCAACATTCCCGAGGGCGTGAAGCATTGGCACGGTGCAGCACCTGATTCGTGGTTCTCACATCTTGCAATTGAGGTTCCAGGCGAAAACGCAAGCAGCGAATGGCTCGAGCCAGTTTCAGATGAGCAGTACGGCAAGCTGAGTTAACGCAAATCGGATGGGGGCTTTTTCGGGCTCACTGGTTATTGCAAAGCGTCACCGAATGCAAGGGCTCGTAAACGGGGCGAGCACCTGAAAGGTCCGATCGGAACAGCGTCACGCGGTCGATTGTTCCGTGCTCAGTTACGGGCATAGGAAGTTTGCCGTGTGCCAAATCGGCTTTCCTCATAAGGGTGATATGTGCCTTGAAAGCCTTTTCATCGAAGGTGAAGTCACGGGCGCGCAGTTCATTGCGAACCGATGCGGCCAATACTGAGAGTGCGCCTTGTTCCGAAAGCCCTTGCCAGAGTGTTGCAGAGCTTCGTTTGCCAAAGCTGCCAAGTGGGCCGAGTGCGACTTCGAACACTCCGTACTCTTGACAGGCGTCGTCGATTGCGCGAGCAGCGGCGTCGATGCGATTGGCTTCAACCTCGCCCAAGAAGGCAAGCGTCAGATGGAATGAGTCGGGTGCTACATAGTGGCCCTTGACCGCATCACGCAGCCTGGCCGATGTCTCAGCCAGGGCTTCGAGCAGGTTTTCGGGCAGTTCAGCTGCAATAAACAACCTCATGTGGGCCTCCAATCAGGACCTTTGCCATATCTCATCATCGGTCATGGCATCCACGAGCCAGTTGTTTGCGCTCGTGTTGCCGCCCCACCATGCGAGCGTGCCATGCGACCATAATGCCAAGCAGGTGAAATCGATCGTGTTGTCGAACACCATGACTTGCTCGCAATAGTCAAGGGCTCGAGCAAGGGTGGAAAGCGAAGTCCGATACCTGCGAGTTATCACCTGTTCATCGATGTCGTGTCCGCCTAGGGCAGCTCGATGTGCAACTCGTTGCGTTGCGGTTTGCGCGCTGTCAACGCCAATGTAGTACATGAAGGTGCGATATCCCAAATCGTGAGCCCGCACCAGATTCTTCAAGGCCGCGTGTCCGCTCAGGGTCGTTTCTTGGTTAAACGAGCGATGCCTGTCGAAGCATTGTTCGATACGTTGCCGGGCTACGCGGCCGGCTTCGAATTCTTCCCGTGTTTTGCTTTGGCCGTCCTTCAGCGTGCGCGCGATCTCGTCGGGGTTGACTCGCGCCATTCTTGAAGGCATGTCCGCCGTCTTCCAGAGGCCGGAGTGGAAGAACGTGGTCTTTCCCGCGCCGTTCACGCCCGCGAACACGATAAAGAATGGGACACCCATCAGTATGTTCCTGCTTTGACGAGTTTGGCCTGTTCCTGTTTGAGGAAGAAATCGGCAACAGCCATGTAGAAAGCAGCCTCTTCGGCGCTTTCAGCAGCTTCGACGCATGCTGCCCCCGGCCTAAACTTGAAGGCGTCTTTGCACTCGGCGTACAGTTGCTTCAGCTTTTCGATTTGGAGTTGCTCGGCGGCGGAATCCGTCGCAGGAGACCCGTTCATTGCGGAAACAGCTTGGATGGGCGGGCGGCCTCCCTTGGGCTTTGCAGCAAGCCTGTCCATGGCGGCGGCTTCTTCGATAGCCCAGGATCGCCCCACTTTAGTGGCAGGCAACAGCCCGTCGGCAATCAGTTTTCGGACGCGTGCACCGCTGATTCCAAGCATGCGCGCACTTTCTTCGACAGACAGCATAACGCTCCTAACTATTGCGAATACGCAATAGTATAGCATGCGGTGCATCGATGGTAATCGAGCTTACAGCGTCACAAGCAATTGAACGAGCGGGATTGTCACGACGCTTACAACAAGCGTTGCGACGGCGATGCCGGCAGCGTAGTCGCCTTCGTGGCCACGCTGGGCGGCAATCATGGGCACAACGGTCATGACG
>CACZIP010000315.1 GCA_902781245.1 uncultured Coriobacteriaceae bacterium
CCTCGTAGTCGGTGTTCTCGCCGCTCTTGTCAAAGAGCGAGTCGTGCGTCCTTACGGTCACGGCCTTGCGCTTCTGGCTGCCGTCCTTCTGCCTCACGTCGATGGTCAGTCGCGCCGTTATGGACCCGGGCGTCTTGCCCATGCGCGTGGAGTCTAGCCTCACGTACGCGCCGTTCAGGTCCGCCTGTGCGAGCACCGAGTCCACGCAGATGCCCTTCACGAGACCCTGCTGGAAGGCGTCAACAGGTGTCAGGCGGTAGACCTTGTTGTAGCCCTCCTTGTGTGTGGCGGAGTAGCGCAGCACGAAGAGCGGGTTCAGGCTGCGGATGGCTGCCTTTGCCTTGGCGGTGTTGTCAACGCTCTGCGGCTCGTCGATGATGACGATGGGGTTGCAGGCGGCCACGACCTCGCGCGGGCTGCGGCCGCCGATAAGCCGCTCGCTCGGCCGATGGAAGAGCGAGCTCGACTCGGCGTTGCCGTCGTTCGAGTAATCGCGGTTGAACGCCTGGATGTTGATGATCATCACCTGGATGGAGCTGCTGGTAGCGAAGTTGCCCACCGGCCCCATGTCCTTGCTGTCGTAGACGAACACGTCCATCGGAGCGTTGTCGTAGAGCGTCGCGAAGTGCTTCTTCGTGCTCTGGAAGCTCTTCAGCACGCCCTCGCGGATGGCCACGCTCGGCACAACGATGAGGAACTTGGTGATGCCGTACTTCTTGTTCAGCTCGAAGATGGTGCGCGTGTACACGTAGGTTTTGCCCGTGCCCGTCTCCATCTCGATGGTGAAGTCGCGCAGCTTGCCGTCGGTGAGCACGTTCGTGGCGGGTAAGCTGTTCTCCTCCTGGATGTCGTGCAGGTTCTCCAACAGTTGATTGGCCGAGAGGCGAAGGCCGTTGGCGTGGCCAACGCTGAGAACCTGGCCTTCCATCAGCGTGCCGGCGGCGCCAACCTCGGCAGTAAACTCGCTCTTTAGGAACTCCTGCCCGCGAAACAGGCCGGTGATGGCCTCCACGGCCTCAATCTGGTGCCTCTGGTCTGCGGAGTATTTGAGCTCTAGGGTCGCCATAGCTACACCGTCCTCAGCTCGACCTCGCGGCCCGTCTTCTCCTCAACGCGCTTGAACGCCTGCACGGCGTTGAGCTTGGTGGTGTCGTCGAGGATGCGGTCGAGCATGAGCACGCGTCTCGGCTCCATGTCGGCGATGGCGTCTAGCGCCTGCATGTTCAGACCGTCTGCCAGGCAGCATACGAGCTCGCCGTAGGCAACGGAGTAGCAGGGGTAACCTGCTGCATTCACCTTCTCGATGGGAAGGGTCAGCTCGAGACCCCATCTGAGCATCATCTCGAAGATAATGTCCTCGTCGCTGCGGTCGGGCTTGACCACATCGAGGAGAAGTTCACCGGGCTTCGGGCGCTCGATGCCGCTCTCATCGAGTTTGAGCACACGGAAGCCAATGTCGGGGATGGGTTTGGGTGTTTCACCGAGTCGGAGTTGCTTATTAGCTTCATCAATCTCGTCTGCCGTTTTTGCGCCAGCGCGGCGGATGCGCTCTTGACCAACAGAGGTGATTGTTTCATAACCAGCTGCTCTTGCTGCCGATTTTTCTCCAGTCTGTTCAGGAAGCTGTATGGCGATGAAACGCCTGTTGCCACCATCAGATTCATTGATTTTGAAGATTGCATCGATGAGGGATGCCGATCCCGAGAACAGGTCAACTACTAAACTGTCTTTATATGAACCAATCTGCAGAACTCTAGATAGCAAACGCGTGGGTTTGGGGAAGTCGAATGGAAGCAGCCCATCGAAGAGAGCTTTCAGTTCCTTAGTCGCTTCCTGCGTGTGACCGACATCGGCATGAGGCAACCATGTCCAAGCGTTTTTACCGGTCATGTCCTTAAGATAGGTCTTCTTTCGTGGAACGCCGTTTCCATCAGCACCGAACCAAATATGGCCAGCCGCGATTTCCTCGTCCATTTTCTCTCGCGTGTAGCGCCAACAAAGGCCTGAGCCAAGCTTAACGACACGTCCTGCAGGGGTGACCATATCGTAGAACTGAGCTGCTGTACCATGACCCGCCTGAGCTGTGCAGTCTGTTGAAATCCAGGGGCCATTGGGGTCGTTGTCAGGATTCTTATAGCGTTCCATGTCGTTTTCGTCGTAAGGTATCTGACCAACGCAGGTGCGGTCGTCTGAATCTTTTGCATATACGACGAGATACTCATGCGCTGCGCTGACGATCTTTCTCATATCTGGCGATGTTCTCTTCTGCCAAACAAATGAAGCGATGAAATTATCTTCACCGAATATTTCGTCGCAGATAAAGCGAAGATTACGGACCTCGTTGTCGTCAATGCTTATTACGACAATACCGTTTTCGCATAAGAGCTCTCTAGCCAGCTTCAGTCTCGGGTATATCATCGAGCACCAG
>CACZIP010000316.1 GCA_902781245.1 uncultured Coriobacteriaceae bacterium
GCGTGATAAGATTGGGTTCAAGGTTGCAGGGCAACCTCTATTGAAAGCAGGTCTCTCTCAAAATCCTGTTTTCGCTGTCCAAGGAAATCTGCCACTTTAGGTCGAGCTGTCGCGGCTGTATCGGGGCGCAATCTGAACAGCGATGTCTGCAACGGGATCCATCAAGTCAATCTGCGTCATCTCCTGGTAGAGAATGGCTTTGATGAGCGCAGCAGGTACTTGGTAGCGCTCGGCCACCTGCCCGATCCACGCATCGTAGCGCTCTATGATCCCCTCAGCCTTGCTGGGGTTGATGAGTTTCATCATCGCAATCTTCGCCTCTCAACCAAGATGGTTGGCCTTAGTATTACCCAAGCGGATGAGCACGGCAAACAACCATGTCGCGAGCAGCATCACCAAAAGCACTATGGCCATGAACTGCACACCCCACATGGTGAAGCCGTACCAGTCGTTCGTGTTGGGGAACGTGCCCACACCGTTGATGAGAATGTTGGCGCAGTACGCGATGCCATACAAAAGCGTCGGCACAACGCCAACCAGCGTCTCCTTGAACGACAAGCTGTACTGCACGTCGAAGAATACGAACTCCACGATTCCCGCTACAGGAATGATCAGGTGCAACCACAAATTGGCTCCTATGAACATCAATGGATAGCCCATGGTCGGACCTAAGAACAGAAGCACGGTCATCAGCGTGACCGTCGTGGCCACGGTGCCCGCATATTTGAGCAGGAACGCCCAGTGCGGGACGCGCGCGCCCGTGCGCAAGAATCGCGCAAGGCACACCGCGTACACGAGCGACCCCGCCCCCAAAAGCAAATTCGAGAGCACCGTGAAAAACTTCAGGCTGTACAACCCCATGGCCGTAAGCGCAATGTCACTGCGGGAAAACATCAACATGCACCAGGCAACCGGCACCATGATGGCAATGAACACGCTTAGCGCAAGAGCGCCCCAGGCTCGTTTCAAGTCGTCCCCACCCTTCATGTATCACGCAAGCTAGATTATCTTCACAAGCAAGCTCGCACCGACTCCCTCCGCCAGAGCGTCGAGCGTGTTGAGCGTCGGGTTCGCGCGACCTGACTCGATGCGGCTGATGGCAGCTTGGTTGATGCCGGTCTTCTCTGCAAGCTGTTGCTGGGTTAGGCCCATAGACCGCCGATAGCTTGCAATCTTGGGGCCGATGATGGCGCACCATCCGCGGGCGGGCGATTCCGACGCAGAAGGCTGATCGTCCAATGCCACAACAGCATAATCGACACGCGGCGCAGGCACTTCTCGTATCAGAAAATCGTCCTGCGCCGAACGGCCCTCCGCCGATGCCAGAAGCTCGATTTCGTCGTAGTTATCAAGGCCTTGCGCCCGCAATATCTCGCCCAAATTCTGCCGTCCACGAGGAGGAATGCGCTCCTCGACCCAGCGGCGCGCCCATTTGTCTGGCACTTCACGTTGGCCTTTCTCAACCAACAGGCCCAACATCAGCGGCAAATCGGAAGGTGTTGCATCCTCCGAAATCGAGATGTGCATCTCGCCTTTAGCACCGTCGTAGACAAGTTGGGCAACGGGCTTCCTTCCCCGTTTCGACGCATCGTAGATGTTGAACACCCTCATCGATCTCCACCACCTATCGTGCGCCAGTAGTTCCAACGCTGCCACAGAATGCTCCAAATCGCATCAAGATAGGCCTGTGGCAGCACGCTCTTCAAACCGGCAAACAACACTGCGCGATCTTCCTCACGAAGGCGATTTGACACGACGTTGAAAGGCACAAACTGCAGATTCTCGACGAGCGAACGCGTGCCGATGAAGTTGTTCGCCCGAACGTCTTGCATAGGATCGAACTCGCGCACGCGCGATTCATCGCCGTAGCAGGAAAACACGAACGAAACTCCGTTGTCGAAAAGCGGCGCCAACCTGAAGCTGCCGTCACGCGCTCGGAGCACTTCGATGTTGGCGCCATGACGGTCGCGATTGGCAATCAGGAAGTCAACCAGCATCATGCGCTGTACGGCATCCAACCACCCAAAGCGTTCGCAAAACGCAAGCTGAGACTCGCCCCGTTCATGCATGAGATCGAAGAACGTGTCGAAAGCCATCTTGCTTTCGCCTACTTTGCGAAAGCTCTTCGAGCGAGCAAGCCACGTGGTGTGCTCGACCCCGTCAACGACAATGAGAGCATGCACGAGCGTGTAGCGCACATGCGGCACATCGAGTATGTCCATCAGACGGGAGGCAACGACCTCGTTGACGCATTCGTGCCCGTAGACGCCACGGTAGCTGTCGTAGCACGAGAGCTTGTAATAGGTAGCGTGCGCGCCAACCCCAGTTCGTGCCTTGAGGAACGTGCCACCGCTCGCCGACGTCTGGCCGGTCTCCGACCAAACTAGATGGCGCAAATCCTGCACTTTTCCTATGAC
>CACZIP010000317.1 GCA_902781245.1 uncultured Coriobacteriaceae bacterium
TAGCCCAGTTCAATAGGGGTGGTTTTTATCGGTAACAACTGTCACCTCGAAAAATCCTCAGATATCGTCGATTTTTTGGCATTTTCATTTCAACTTTGTGCAACAGCTCGTGTAATCGAGACTGTCTTCGCACGACAATCGCAACCAACACTCTAGATGCAAACGTTTTGATTGCTCCGATTCGAAAACGTCCAAAAGAGATCTCGAGCGCTACAATGAACCGATGCTCGATCGGATAGTCACATTTCTGCGAAACGAGGCGGTGCTTTGCATCGCCTTTGTTTGTGCCTGCGTGTCGATGGCTGCAGCTGGTGACGTATCGCAAGCGCCGAGCTACATCGACTGGCGCGTCATCATCCTGCTGTTCTGCCTCATGGCATCCGTTGCTGGCCTTCGCAAAAGCGGCGTCTTGGCGCGCATCGCCCAGGCCATCGTCGCTGGGGAACGGCAGAAGCGGCTCGTCTGCCTCGCGCTCGTGATGCTGCCGTTCTTCGCATCGATGATCATAACGAACGATGTCGCGCTTCTTACCTTCGTCCCGATTGCGGTCATCGCGCTCGAAACCGCCGGCTGGCGCGACGACCTCGTCCGCGTCATCGTCCTGCAGGCAATCGCTGCCAACCTGGGCGGCATGGTCACCCCCGTCGGGAACCCTCAGAACCTCTTCATCTTCACGACCTACGAGCTTTCAGCAGGCGATTTCTTCTTAACGCTCGTGCCGTTCGGTGCGCTTGCATTGATCCTGCTCGTAATTGCATGTGCATCGTTTGGCACGTCAAAAGCGACTGTCAGGCTTGACTTGGACGAGCGCGCAATCGACGTCAAGCGATTCGCCTTGCATGCAGGTTTGTTCGTATTGTGCTTACTTTCCGTTGCGCGCATCTTGCCCGACCTGGTGTTGCTCCCAATCGTGGCCGCCGCACTGTTCCTGTTCGACCGCCGCGTGTTCGCGCAAGTCGACTATGCACTGCTCGCAACGTTCGTGTGCTTCTTCGTCTTCTCGGGGAACATGGCCAACATGCCCGAGATGCAAGACCTGCTAGGCGGCCTTATGACCGGCCATCCCATGCTCACGAGCCTCATCGCAAGCCAGGTCATCAGCAACGTGCCATCGGCAGTATTGCTTGCAGGCTTTACCGAGAACTGGCACTCGCTGCTCATCGGCGTCGATTTGGGTGGGCTCGGCACACCAATCGCTTCACTTGCGAGCCTCATCGCGTTTCGCATGTACATGCACACAGCAGGCGCAAGCGGACGGACGTTCATGCGCGAGTTCGCCATTGCCAACGTCGTTGCGCTCGCATTGATGACGGTGCTGTACGCCTTGCTTTTCGTCGTGAAGATTGCTTAGCGCAACACCGATGAACCGGGGATGAGTCGACGCCCTGACCCCTTGCTCATCAAAACATGCAGGTTTACTTGGCGAACACCTTGTGCAGCGGGCCGAACAGCAACGGCACTACGAACATCACGAAGAACGCTGCCACGAAGCGGCTCGTCAGCTTGGCCAACGCGGGGCCGATCAGCGCCTTGGCCAGCATGTCGAACCCGAAGAAAACGCCAGCGACCAGCGCAATGCCCACCACGCAACGCAGCACGCGCTCGCCTACCGAGATATCGCCGACCTCGAAATTCACCCAACGGCGCTCGCAGTACCAGCCCGCGAACATGCCGGAGAACGCGCCGACGCCCTCGTAGATGTCGCGCTTCATGACGTCGGGGTCGACGAGCAGCACGCCGTCGACGTAATCCATCGGATACTCTTTCAGCTCGATGACGGCGATGCACGCAACGCACAGCACCACCACGCCCAGCAGCACGAGACCATCGCGGTTCCTCCCCGTCTTCTCGCAACGGGCCTCGTAACGGTCGTACGCGAAGGAACCGAGCAGCACGACGAGCAGGGACTCCGCGAGGGCCGCGAGCACATCCTGCGGCGTGTGCACGCCCAGGAACATGCGCAAGAACGCTTCGAGCAGCACGATCACCACGAGCACAACCGCAACGACGGGAAGTTTCCTGCGCACCCTCCACGCAATCGAGCCGAACGTCGTGCCGGACATGACGGTGTGCCCGCTCGGGAACGAGTACCCCGTGGCGCCACCGAGCGCACCGGACGCGGGCGCGATGCGCGAATCTAGAATCCATGGGCGGTACACGCAGGCGATGTTCTTGACGAACTGGTTCAGCGTGTTGCCGACCGAAAAGCACATCAACGCGAACTGGCCCGTCTTCTTGTTCACGCTCCAGTACACGAAGGTGCACAGGACCAGGCCCACCATCATGATGCTTTCCGAAAGCCCCGCGACAGCGCTCTCGAAACCGGATCCGAGCGACGCCCGCAAGTCCTGCAATGCAAGAAGGATTTCGATGTCCATACGTTT
>CACZIP010000318.1 GCA_902781245.1 uncultured Coriobacteriaceae bacterium
TCGCTCGGAGTGAGCGCGGTGACCCTCTGGTCGGGATAGCAGCCGCCGTCCGGAACGATTTCGTAGCCGAGGGTCTCGAGCTTGTTCGGGATGCTCATGATGTGCTCGATGCTCGAGTTGCGAAGGTCGAGGGGCTGGTCGACGAACGTGTCGTAGCCGCGCTCCTCGCCGGCATTTGCGCGGTCGGCGCTGTACCGCACGAACGACGTTTTGGCCAAGTTGGTAATGACGTCGGAGGCCGCCTCGTCATTCGGCTGGCCTTGATGCGAGAACAGCTCGGGCGATGCGGTTAGAAGCGGCCGTGCGCTTCTCGGGCCGTACAGCGCGCAGACGAGCGTGTTCCATACGAGCTGCTCTTTCGCCACGAGCCATGTGGGCAGCGTGCTTCCGTATCCTTCTGTCTCGAAGCCTGGGTTCGCCTCGCGGGTGGTGTGCACGATCTGCAAGAGTTCGGGCGCCGGCAATGTGGAGATGGGCGCTTGGATTGCGCTGATGTCCCGCTGGTACGCGTCGATGGCCTCGCAGAGCGAGTCGTGGAAGTACTGGCAAGGAGCGTCGCCGTAACCGAGCTCGGCGAAGCGGTCCTTCAGCGCATTCGCGACGAGCATCATGACGTCGGCATCTTCCCACCAGCTTCCCGAGACGAGGCCGATCTTGTCTTGCAGGCACCAGACGGGCAGGATGGAGAACAGCGCGTCGAGCGCCGAGGCGGCAGGCAGCGCCTCGTATGCCGCCGCTTCTGCCTTCATGTCGTTTGAGATGCCGATGAGCGCATCGATGCACTCCGGATGCTGGTTTGCGATCTTCTGCACTTGGGCGTCGAATTCGGGGATGGGCCCTTTGCCCTTGCTCGTGGAAGAGCCCCTGCGGTTGTTGACGGCGAACGGCGGGCAGAAGCGCTCGAAGGTGGCTATCGTCTCGTTGCTGCTCAGCGTGTTCAGCCTGAGCGTGTGGGTGCTCCATACCGTGAGCGCCTTGAGCAGGGGAGCGGGGTCCACTTGCCCGCAGGCTTCTACGATGCGGTCCTCATAGGCGGCGAGCCAGTAGTTCGCGTTGAAGAGCAAACGGTCGATGGCCGCTTGCGTTCCGCGCCGCAAGCCGATTCTGTCGGCCGATTCGAAGGTGGCTGTCGGCTCGGGCGTTTCCGCATACAAGTGGTCTTGGTAAGCGCTGATGGCGACCTTTACTATCTCTATGGGTTTCAGGCCGTCGGGCCGTTTGGCGGCTTCCCGCGATAAGGCGATGCTGACTGCGTCAACTGTGCGTTTGGGCCTCGGTTTTGGCTTTGTCATGCTGCGCTTCCCCTATAGCGATTGATCAGATGCCTTCGAGTTGCAATTGTAGTATCGAATTCTCGCGGCGTTGCCCAATGAACGGGTTATCCAATTCTGCCACCCTCCGTGAGCGTCTGCTCGGCAAGCGCCCTGAGCTCGTCGAGCGAATACTGGTCGCCCGCGTCCTCCCCTCGAGACCAGTCGGTTCTGTATGAGACGATGCGATTGTCTGCGTCTGCTGGTATGGCGACGATCACGTCGTAGTTTCCACATTGCGTCACGTGCGCCCACCGTATGGGGTAGGGCAACACCAGGCGCCTGGCGTCGTTGTTCACGTCTTGGGGATTGAGCTGGTTGATGCAGTTGACGGTCCCGTTGCTGCAGGCAATGGTGATGAGGCTGGGGTTGTCAGGCGTGGGGTTGGTTGCGCTTGCGTCGCTTGTCGCGCTTGCGGCGACGACCGATTGGTCGAACGACAGCGTGGTGATCGGCACGCCATCGGATGGTTCGAGCACGAGAGCTTGGCGCCCGACGCTCACGACGATTCCGCTTCCATCTTGCGTTGTCCCGTGGATCGCGGGTTCGGCTGCCAGCAGAGAAGTGATTCCGTTGTTCACGATCATCTCAGACGTGAACGTGCCGTCTTGGCGCCATACGGGTGTCAGGCTCTCATCGAAGGCCTCGATGGCGTAGCGGCGCGTCACGTCATCGGCGGGCATGGGATCGGCGGACGCTGCGATGATGAGGCCTTGGTCAAGGTATGCGAGGGAAGTCACGTTCGCGTAGGCAAGTGTCGTGCGGTTGCTTTCGCCGGAGTCGAGCTCGAGGGAGAACAGCTGGTTTCCAAAGGCAGCGTAGTTGGTTCCAAGGCGCGCCCCGGGTGTGTTGAAATACGGTGTTGCAGTGTTGAGGATCTCGATGCCTTCGGCTGCAGCAGTCGACGTCCGGTTGGAAGCGAGATCCATGACCAGGACGTTGTAGCCTCCTGTGGCCAGCGGGAAAGCCATGCTGATGAGGTCGGCGCCGTACGATGTGTCGTACGAGGGACCGCCCGTGTTGGGGAGCGACCACATCTGTCTTCCTGCTTTGGCATCAAAACAG
>CACZIP010000319.1 GCA_902781245.1 uncultured Coriobacteriaceae bacterium
ACCCGCGTGACCATGTTCAAGAACGACCTGGTCATCGTCACTGCTGCTAGCAACAATGACATCACCGAGGTCACCCTTGACGATGTCGCCGCTGGCAAGTACACCGTGTGCGTGGGCGACGACTCCGTGCCTGCTGGCAACTACGCCAACCAGTCGCTGAGCACGGTTGGCTGCTTCAACGACCCCGATGGCAAGACCGGCTCCGAGAGCGCCGGCAAGGCCAATGGCACCGATGCTTATGCTGGCACCCCGATCGAGGGCAAGGTCGTCACTGACACCTCCGTCGGCAACGTCTGCAAGCATGCCGAGTCCGGCGACGTTGACATCGCCTTCGTCTACACCTCCGACGTCGAGCGCTTCGGCGGCGTGAAGGTTGTCGGTACGGTCCCGGGCGACACTCACAAGAACATCACCTATCCTGGCGCCGTCTGCGCTCAGTCCACCAATGCTGATGCTGCCAAGGCATTCATCGATTGGTGCCTCTCCGACAAGGACGCTCAGGAAATCTGGCAAAAGTGGGGCTTCGAGCTCGCCTAAGTTGGTAATGCTCCGACAATGTAAACATACTCTTTGAGTAATAGTCTCGATAGAGTAATATACGTGGGGGAGTCGGATAATCCGACTCCCCTTTTCAAATGAGAGCAAAGGAACGCCCAATGCGAAAACGCATCTTCCTTGCTGTGATAGCGCTGGCGCTCGCCTGCGCTGCGGCAATCGTACCTGTGGCATATGCAGCCGATTCATCTCTTGCATCTGCAAGTGCAACGAAAGCCGATATCGGAACAGACGCAGTCACCGTCTCGACGGATTCCGACAACTTGGCTGCCGTCATCGATGGATGCGCGTTCGCAGTGGGCGATTTCGAGCGAGCCAGCAAGGGCTCAAATCGCGATATCGCCGATGATTACCATGGCTATTCCTATTATGTCGGTAACAAAGCCAGCACGCTTATGTACTTGGTTACCGACAACAACGTGCTTGTTTACATAGATTCCGAAGCTGCCAAGGAGGCTGGTTTCGACGTCTCGTCATCCGATGACTTGGCATCGTTGCAGCAGTATCTCGTGGCGCTTGACACAGCGGCGGGCAAAGGCAACGCGCTCATTCCCGAGTCTGCGACATGGTGTTTCACGACCGCAAAGGAAAACGTGATCGATGGCGTGTCGTACGAATTCCTGCAGGAGATTGACGGTAGTCTCTACAACTGCATAATCGGCACCGATGGCGCTGATGTCACCGATTCAGCTCACACCCACCATGTGCAACCGCTATTCGCATGTTTCGCATCGCTCATTCCGTCGGCAGAAGCCGTCATTGTTGGGGAACCCACCTGGACCGAAAAGCTTGGCTCGTTCATGGCGGCGCTCGATTGGTCGCCTTTGCTAGTTACGCTGAAGACGACGTTCACGGCCATCATCATCATTTTCATCCTGGGTCTCGCGGCAGCGTATTTCTGCTTGCACCGCACGCTCAAGTTCCGCAATCTCTTCGACACCATCTTCACCATCCCCATGGTGTTGCCGCCTACGGTGTGCGGCTTCTTGCTCCTGTTGGCGTTGGGAAGCAACACGCCGGTGGGCAAGTGGTTCATCGACATCGGGTTCCCGTTGATCTTCAGCTGGCCGGCGACGGGCATCGCTGCAGTTATCGTGGCGTTCCCGCTCATGTACCGAGGCGCGCTCGGCGCTTTCGACAACCTCGACCCCAACATGCTTGATGCGGCGCGCACGCTCGGGTGGTCTGAAAGCCGCATCTTCTTCCAGATCATGCTGCCGCTTTCGTGGTCGTCCATTGCAGCCTCGACGGTGCTCGCATTCGCTCGCGCACTCGGCGAGTTCGGCGCAACGTTGTTCTTGGCGGGCAACTACCTGGGCATCACGCGCACTATTCCGATTGCCATCTACTTCGAGTGGATGAACGGCAACACCGACATCGCCATTTTCTGGACGATCATCCTGGTGATCTTCAGTTTCATCGTCATCATGTTCATCAACCTGTGGTCGCAGCATACGACGCGCTACCGTAAGGGGGCGGTTGAGGAATGACCCTCGAAGTCGATATCAGAAAGAAGTTCAAAGACTTCACGCTTGATGTGCAATTCGCAGCCGGCGACGAGGTGCTCGGTTTGTTGGGTGCATCGGGTTGCGGCAAATCGCTCACCATGCGATGCGTTGCGGGTATCGAAACGCCCGATGAAGGCCGTATCGTGGTGAACGGGGAGGTATTCTTCGACAGTGCTGTAGGCATCAACCTCAAACCACAGCAACGCAAGACGGCTTTGCTGTTCCAGAACTACATGTTGTTTCCCAACTTGACTGTCGAGCAGAATGTGGCTGCGGGCATTCCGAAAGATACGCCTA
>CACZIP010000320.1 GCA_902781245.1 uncultured Coriobacteriaceae bacterium
GAACGTGCGGCCACGGCGCATGATGCCCTTCGGCTGGGCGATCGGCATGTACGCCGGTTGAATGTTGTGCTTCGAAATGGCTTTGGGGACGAGCGCCTCGACGGCCTGCTGCACGACGAGTGCATCGAGGTCCTTGATGCCCATCTGCTCGGCTGCTGCCTGGGCAGGCGTCTTGTCAGGTACCGGCGGGATGCCCATCTGGTTGCAGAACTGGACACCAGCGTTGTTGAGCGCTTCGCTGACTTCGGCGGTCGACGCGGTCACGTCGAGATGGATCATGCCGTTCTCGCCCTTTTTCTTCACTACCTTCATTGCTTATATCCTCCCTCATGGGTTTGCATACGCAAACCGACATTGTAGCGTAAAACGAAGGCTGCAAGGAAAACTTCTCATGTTGTTCAGGTACCGGGCGGCGGGATGGACTCGCTCGACGCTTCGTCGCCTCGAACTAACTCGTTCGCCAAGGACGGGCGAACGAGTGGATTTCTCGGCTCCTCTGGCTTACCTCGCTACACCCATCCCGCCACCTGGTACCTGAACAGCATTATTCGTTGCTCTTGAGGCTTTCCACCATGTCGACTTTCGCAAGCTTGGGAAGCATGAGGAGCATGCTGATGGCGCTGAACACGAGTGTCATGACGAAAGCCCACACGAAGCTCGGCGGGTGGATGGCGCGGCCAAACATGACTTGATCGACTTCGGCGGTCGTGACGACAAACCCCTCGAGAAAGACGCCGAGCACCAAACCGAGAGCGGCGCCGATGATGGCAAGCAAAGCAATCTCGCGGAAGATGTATTCATTCGTCTCGCGGCGGGTGAAGCCGAGGACCTTCAAGGTGGCAATCTCGCGGATGCGCTCCTCGATGTTGATGTTCGTGAGGTTGTACAGCACGATGAACGCGAGTGCGGCGGCAGACACCACCAACACGACGACGATCAAGTCGACGCTGCGCAGCATCGTGCGATAGGTGTCGATGACCTCGTCGTTGTAGGTGAGCGTCTTCACGGCGCTGCTCGCGCGCAGCTGCTCGTCAAGACGCGAGCGGGTATCGGTGTCGTGCGTGATGTTCGCATAGATGGCGTTCATGCGCGCCGGTTTGCCGACGACGCGCTCGTAGGTGTCCTCAGTCATATAGATATAGTTGTAGATGTAGTTCTCCACGAGCGCGCCGACCTCGAACTCGTAGACAGTCGAGGTCGCGTTGCCCATCGAATCCTGTGGGCTCACGCGAATGACGTCGCCCACGCCAATACCGAGTTCTTGGGCCATCTTCTCATTGAGCAGCACGGTGTCGCCCTCGATCGAAAGCGGCTCATGGCCTTTGCGCGTTCGCAGCACCTTCATCTGTGCGAACGCTTCAGGGTCGTCGGGCACGACAATGTCGATGCGCTTGTCGCTGGCGCGCGGACCGCTTGCCAGCATGGTTTCGGTGTATGCATCCGTCGACGACTCAATTGCGCCCGATTGCGCAAGCAGCTCGTCGAGCTGGGTTCTCTCCTCTTCGTGCAGCTTGTCCTCGAGCGTGATGATGGCGTTGTGCTGGATGATCTCGCCATATTGGATGTCGATGATGTCATTGATGGCATCGTGCAGCCCGAGCCCCGTGAGCAACAAAGCCGTGCATCCCGAAATGCCGATGACGGTCATGATGAGACGCTTCTTGTAGCGGAAGATGTTGCGGCACGTCACTTTCCACGTAAATGAGAGGCGCTCCCAGAGCGGGGTGATCCGCTCGAGCAAGATGCGTTTGCCCGATTTCGGAGCACGCGGCAACATGAGGGCGGCAGGTTTCTCGCGCAACGTGGCAGCCACCGAAGCCCATGTGGCGAACAGCGTCACGCCGATGGCCAGCCCGCCCGAGAGCAAGGCGATAGGCCAATCGATGGGCATCGGACCGTTGGGTACGTAGTACATGATGGCGTACGCGTTCATGATGACGCCTGGCAGCAGCTTCGAAAGCGCTGCGATGCCGATGCATGAACCTACAACGCTGGCGAGCAGCACGTAAGCAGCATATTTCGAAGTGATGCGCCCGCGCGAATAGCCGAGCGCCTTGAACGTGCCGATGAGCTGGCGCTCCTCGTCCACCATGCGGGTCATGGTCGTAAGCGCCACGAGCGCTGCAACGAGGAAGAAGATCATCGGGAAGATGCTCGCGATGTGGTCGACACGATCGGCATCGGACGTGAACGAGGCGGTGCCGATGTTCTTGTCACGGCCCATGACGAGCCATTCCGGCAACTCGGGGTTGTCGATTTCCTCCTGCGTGTGCGACAGCCGGTACTCGGCCAAATCGAGCAAACCTCTATAGGTGGTCGCGTTGCCGTAGAGCTCGTCGGTCAGCGAGTCGA
>CACZIP010000321.1 GCA_902781245.1 uncultured Coriobacteriaceae bacterium
CCTGGGAACCCTGTGCCACCCATCCAATCCGCGATAGAAGGAACGGACATGAAACGCAGCTTGTTCACCGACGGTTGGGAATTCTCGCGAGACGGCAGCGCATTCGAGCCAGTCGTCGTGCCGCATGACGCGATGCTCGGCAACAAGCGCAGCGCCGACGCTCCCACGGGAAGCGCAGGCGGGTATTACCACGGCGCTCGATACCGCTATCGCAAGACGCTCGAACTCGACGAGGCGACCGCAACAGGCATCGTCATGCTCGAGTTCGAAGGCATCTACCGTGATGCGCAAATCATCGTCAACGGGCGCACGGTCGAGGCACCGCCATATGGGTTCGTTCCCCTCTTCGTCGAGCTGACAGGACTCCTTTACACGGGAGCCAACTCAATCGAAATCGAAGCCGACAACTCGGCCCAGCCCGATTGCCGTTGGTATTCGGGCGGCGGCATCTACCGGCAAGTCTGGCTGTGGACGGGCGGCAGCGCCCACATTGCGCCCGAAGGCGTGCGCATCACGACCACCTCGATCGACCCCGCAACCATCCACGTGAGCATCGCGGCGCGCGGTGGCGAACCTCGCGCAACCATCATCGATGCTGCGGGCACCATCGTCGCGCAGGGCACTGGCGCAGAACTCGACCTGGAGATTCCCAACGCCTCGCTCTGGAGCGCCGAAAGTCCCGCGCTCTACCGTTGCCGCGTCGAGTTGCTCGGAGAAGCACCCGAACAACCGAAACCTGAAAGCGCCGGTGGCATGCTGCTGGGCATCGTGAGCGAGAAGCCAGCGCAGGCCGTGCTCGACCGCGCCGAGGTCACGTTCGGCATCCGCATGCTCGATTGGAGCACGGACGGGCTGTTCGTGAACGGCCGCGAGACGCTGCTGCGCGGCGGGTGCATCCACTGCGACAACGGCGTGCTCGGTGCGGCATCGTGGCCCGAAAGCGAACGGAGGCGCATCCGCCTGCTGAAGCAAGCGGGCTTCAACGCGGTGCGCATCGCACACAACCCCGCACCCAAAGCGCTGCTCGATGCTTGCGACGAGCTGGGCATGTACGTCATGAGCGAAGCGTGGGACATGTGGTTCATGCGCAAGAACCCCCACGATTACGCACGTCACTTCCTCGATTGGTGCGACCACGACCTGCGGCGCCTGGTTGCGCACGATTTCAACCATCCGTCGGTCATCATGTACTCGATCGGCAACGAAATCGCCGACCCCATCACAGCCGAAGGCGTCGAGATCGAGCAATCGATGGTCGAGCTTCTCCATTCCCTCGACCCGTCGCGCCCCGTCACCTGCGGTTTCAACCTCACCATGATGGTGATGGAGAAGATGGGGCAAGGATGGTATGCACAGCATGACGGCGACGCCGAGATGACGCTTGCGTCGGCCGAAACCGAACCGCCGCGCGCGAGCATGCTGTTCAACCTGAGCGCCCAGATGTTCGGCACGGGCATGACCATGGCCACCAACCTACCCGGCGCCGATGCGCTCGTCTCGCCCGCACTCGACGCGCTCGACATCGCAGGCTACAACTATGCGCAGGTGCGCTACAAAACCGACGCACGGAAGCATCCGAGGCGCATCGTCGTAGGAAGCGAAACCTTCCCTTACAAGCTGCCGCAGAACTGGGCGCTCGTGAAAGAGCTGCCCAACGTTATCGGCGACTTCATGTGGGCTGGCTGGGACTACCTCGGCGAAGCGGGAGCCGGCTCTTGGGCCTACACGGCCGAGGAAGCGGGTTTCAACAAGCCGTGGCCATGGCTGATCGCAGGGTCGGGCGCGCTCGACATCCTGGGACAACCGAACGCGCACGCTGCGCTGGCAGGTGCCGTCTGGAGCACGACCGACGTGCCTGCGATCATGGTGCGGCCCGTCAACATCATGAACGGGAAGACCTACAAGGCGACCTGGCGTGGCTCTGACGCCATTCCCAGCTGGTCGTGGCGCGGATGCGAAGGCACTGTGGCCGAGGTCGAAGTGTATGACGGCCGGGCGCATTCCGTACGCCTGAAGCTCAACGGCGAGGAGCTTGCGACCAAACGCGTGCGCGATTACGTTGCACACTTCCAGCTCGAATACCGTCCGGGCACGCTCGAGGCGATCGCACTCGACGAGAACGGCCGCAAGATTGGCTCGAGCCGCTTGGCGTCAGCTTCGGGAACCCTGCATCTCGACGTGCGCCCCGAGACGATGCGGGCGAAAGCGGGCAGCATCGCCTATGTCGCCGTCAACATCGCGGGGACGAACGGCGAGGTCGAGGCGAACGCCGACGAGGCCGTGACAGTCGAGGTCGAGGGCGGCACGCTGCTCGGCTTCGGCAGCGCCGCGCCCCGCACGGAG
>CACZIP010000322.1 GCA_902781245.1 uncultured Coriobacteriaceae bacterium
GACGGAGGAAAGGGTCGTTCGCCATTTGGCGCTATCGGAAGGAACCCACCTGCGGAAATAACCTCAAATTACCACCACGATTGTTTACCTTCAGAAAAAGGTTTAATTAAGTTTGTCCGAGTGCCTTGTGGGAAAGTGGGGCAGTGGTCAGGTTGGTGAAAGTCCAACCAAGGCGCGATTTCGCGCGCCGTCTCCCATACCCTGCACCAATTGCGGCCTCGGTTGCGGTCTGCGTCTGGCACGGTGGTGACCGACCTGGGCTTTTGCCGGGCAACGTCCCGGCCGCCCGCCTCGAAAGCCCAACCAAGGCGCGGTTTCGTGCACCGCCCTCCATGCCCTGTACCAAATGCGGCCTCGGTTGCGGTCTGCGTCTAGTGCGGTGGTGACCGACCTGGGCTTTTGCCGGGCAACGCCCCGGCTGCCGGCCTCGAAAGCCCAACCAAGGCGCGATTTCGTGCACCGTCCTCCATGCCCTGCACCAAATGCGGCTTCGGTTGCGGTTTCGATGCCAGCAGTCAGTGCGGACTTGGCCGCAAGCAATGAGCTGTCGGATTCAGATAGCCGCCCAACGGGCCCTCGATGCCCCAATTCTCTCGACGCAGCCCCTTACAAGGGACAAGCATGGTAATCTGGCCACAGGCTAGATTACCATGTTTCGCAGTGCTGAGAGGGAGGTCGCAAATGAAATGCCAGATACCGTACGGCTCGGGTGCGTTGGAGCTTGTTCTTCCTGATGAGAAGGTCGCCGGAGTGCTCGAATCGAGCGTTGCGCCATCCCAGGGCAACGAAGACGAGCTGGTGCTTGAAGCCATGGCCAATCCATACGGCGGGAAATCGCTCAAGGAGCTGGCTGTCGGCAAGAAGACGTGCGCGATCATCATCAGCGACCACACGCGTCCCGTGCCCAGCAAGCACATCATTCCCTTCATGCTCGCCGAGCTGCGCGAGGGCAACCCCGATATCGAAATCACGTTGCTCGTTGCAACTGGCTTCCATCGCCCGACGATCACCGACGAGCTGCGCGCCAAGCTCGGCGACGACATCGTCGATTCCGAGCGCATTGTCATCCACGACGCGTTCGACGCCGACTCCAACGTGAAGATTGGCGTGCTGCCGTCCGGTGCCGACCTGGTCATCGACCGCGTGGCTGTTGAGACGGATCTGCTTGTTTCCGAAGGTTTCATCGAGCCGCACTTCTTCGCTGGCTTCTCGGGTGGGCGCAAGAGCGTCCTTCCCGGCGTGTGCGATGCGGTCACGGTCATGGGCAACCACTGTTCGAAGTTCATTGCCAGCCCCAACGCGCGCACGGGCGTGCTCGATGGCAATCCGCTGCACAACGACATGGTCGACGCGGCGCGTCAGGCCAAGCTCGCCTACATCGTCAACGTTGTGATCGACGAGGAAAAGCGCGTGGTCGCCGCGTTCGCGGGCGATCCGTTCGAGGCTCACAAGGCCGGCACCGAGTTCCTCGCGGGCCAGTGCCGCGTGAAAGCCGTTCCCGCCGACATTGTCATCACGGGCAACGGGGGAGCGCCGCTTGATCAGAACATGTACCAGGCTGTGAAATCGATGACGGCCGCCGAGGCATGCGCCAACGAGGGCGGCGTGATCATCGAGTGCGCCGAGTGCATCGATGGCACCGGTGGCGAGGGCTTCTACCGCGCGCTCAAGGATTGCGAGAGCGCCCAGGCGCTGATGGACGAGATCCTGCAGGTGCCGCAGAAAGAGACGAAGCCCGACCAGTGGGAGTATCAGATCCAGGCCCGCATCCTCATTCACCATCCGGTCATCTACGTTAGCTGCCCGCAGATGCGTGAAACCATCGAGGAGATGAAGATGATGTACGCCGAGACGCTCGACGAGGCGCTCGAGATGGCGCGCGGAATCGTCGGGGAAGACGCGAAGGTAACCGTTATCCCGAACGGCATCTCGGTCATCGTGGCGGAATAGCAAGACTGGAAAACGGCGGTCCGAAAAACAGCACCGCTGCAGCAAATCGAACCAAAGGCGCCCTCGAAACTGAGGGCGCTTTTCTCTTCTGGTTAATCCAGACAACAAGATTTGGATTCTGGTTGCATCCGGGCGGTAAATACTCCCACAACCTGAGCAGCTGTGCGCGGAACACACGCTTCTCGATGGGCTATAATTGGGACTCAACAACTAGTGGTGAAATGAAGGTGATGGTGCGGTGCCTCAGCGCCGATATCAACAGCGTCGAGCGAGTTCAAGCTCTCGTAAAAGCGCAAGCCAATCTGGCGTTAAGCGATACACAAAGCAGGAAGTGTCGCACAATCGAGTGGTGGCGCTGTTGACGGCTGTCATCGTTCTG
>CACZIP010000323.1 GCA_902781245.1 uncultured Coriobacteriaceae bacterium
AAATTCGCTCGAGCCAAGGTCTCTCGGCGAATTTCATTTGACCTCGCTAAGCCCTTCGCTTGTCCGATTGCCTTTTTATTTTTCGTATTTCGTTACAATAATGGGAATCAATCAAAGAAAGGGTTCTCATGGCTAAGATAATTGTGCTGGTGCGGCATGGTAAGGCGCAGCTTCGGTCGGACGAGCTTCCCGATTTCGAGCGTGAACTGACCGAGGCGGGTGTGAGGGCGCTCAAAGCTTGGTTGCCGCGCGCTGCGCGTTTGCTTGCGGAAGAGCATCCCAAGAGCATCGAGCTGTGGACGAGCCCCGCGGTACGTGCTTGGCAGACGGCTGATCTGGTGGCTGACGAATTTGTCGAAACGCTCGGCATCAAAGAGCTCGAGACGATCGAAATGCCATGCCTGTGGACCCAAGACCTCGCTGAATTCTTTGCTGCCGCAGCCGAATGCGAGTCAGATGTGGTTGTCGCAGTGGGCCATAACCCGTTCATGGAAGAAGCGGTCGCGCAAGTATGCGGCCAAGCTGTTCCCCTTGCGACGGGCGGTATCGCCGCCGTGCGCGTCAACGGTGAATTCTCGAATGGGCTTCCCTCCGAAGGACGCCTTCTGTGGGTCATGCAAGGTCCCGAGGCAAAACGCTGGAAGTCGATGGTCGACGTTGAGGATGTCATTGCCGAAGCGGTCGACAATGTCGAGGCGCGCCGTGAGGCGTTCTTCGCCGATCCGCAAGATGTCGAAGCGGCGCATAAATATCGCGTTTCGATTCGTACCATCAGGGGTTTGCTCTCGTTCATCGAGCCGTTCCTCCAGCGCGATCAATACATTCGTTTGCAGCGCGATTGGAAATCGCTCGTTCTCCCAACCTCCCGTCTGCGCGAGTATGATGTGCTGTCAGCCGAAGTTGCTCAGCTCGAGCCTCGGGCAGATGCGCTCTTGGAAGCGTGCGAGGCTGCACGTGCGCAGGAATGCGACGCCACGCTGGCAACGCTCTCGTCGAAAAGCTCGCGCAAGTGTCTCGAGCGCGTGTGCGAACAATCGCGCAACCTCGTGTGGAAGCGCTCGATCGAGAAGGAAGGCTTGGGTTCCCGGGCGATTGCGAAGCGCTTCGAGCGCATTGTTGAGGACGAACGCAAGGATCTCGCGACCCTCGACCTTGCCGACGTCGAGCGTACGCATGACGTGCGCAAGCAGGCCAAACAGGTGCGTTACGCAGCCGAGCGCTTCGGCTCGCTCATGGGTGGGGAAGCGGCAGGCGCAAAGAAAGTCGCCGACGAGATGAAGGCCGTGCAGGACCGTTTGGGCGCGTTGTGCGACGCGCGCGTGAACGTTGGCATCATCGACGAGTTCTCGACGAAGGGCTTGCCCGACGAGGCGCTCTGGGCGCTCTCGTTGCTGCGCGCGAAGAACGAGCAGTACATCTACGAGACGCTGCGCAATCAATAAATAGCTAGTATGTGCTTTTGGTTCACGCGTAGGTTGTCGGCCGACAACTCGTCTATACTGCGTCATGTCGTTGTTCGAGTATCTCGAATGGAGTAGGACGGCGCCAAGTTCCGAACCTGGTCAGGTCCGGGAGGAAGCAGCCATAAGGGACCGCTGACGAGCGTCCTGCTCTATTCGGGATACTTCTATGTTACGAGCCGAAAGGACCTGCCGGTCGATGGGTTTCATCGAGTTCATCATCAGCTTCCTCAAAGATCCGCGCACTCAAATTGCGGCCTGGATCGCCACGTTGGGGCCGGTGCTGGTCTATTGTCCGCTGTTCCTGGTCGTGTTCATCGAGACTGGCGTCGTGTTCTTCCCGTTCCTCCCCGGCGACTCGCTCTTGTTCGCATGTGGCGTGTTCTCGGCGGAAGGGTGGGGGCTCAACCTGGGCGTCACGCTCATCGTGTTTTATGCGGCGGCCATCTTGGGGAACACGTCGAACTACTGGATCGCGAGGTTCTTCGGCAGCCGCATCATCGACTCGGGCAAGGTGAAGGCGCTCACGCCCGAGCGCATGGCCAAGCTCGACTACTTCTTCGAGAAGTACGGCGGGCTGACGATCGTGATCACGCGTTTCATGCCGTTCTTCCGTACGTTTGCCCCGTTCATCGCAGGTACGGGACACATGAACTTCGCGAAGTTCACGATGTTCAACGCCATTGGCGGCATCAGCTGGGTCAGTCTTTTCGTGCTCGTGGGCTACTTCTTCGGCGGCGTGCCGTTCGTGCAGCAGCACTTCAGCGCCATCGTGTTGGGCATCATCTTCATCTCGGTGCTCCCCGCCATCTTCGGTGCCGTCAAAGGTGCCATCAACTCGCGTAAGAAATAACCAAAAAGACCGTC
>CACZIP010000324.1 GCA_902781245.1 uncultured Coriobacteriaceae bacterium
GGTGTTGCCTGATTATTTACTTTTCATGTTGAATGGGAGCGCGTGAATGAATGTAGGCGGTGGTTCGACGCGTTTTTCGAGGACGGTACCGTCGAAACAATGTAGAAGAGGGCGACCAATTTGAGCATCACGTTGAACATCATCGAGCATGAGATGAAATCGTGCGGGCGGGTTATTCGGCCGCTCGAAGGCAATCCGAGCTTCTCCGACGTGCGGTTTTTCATTCCCGGAAACGATGTTCGGAATCAAACTCTTTACGTATGCGATCAGATGGAAGCCGTTGCGGCAATATGCGAGCAGGGTGCATTCTCTGTTTTTGTTGGGTCTGCTGCGCTCGATTCCTCGTCTAGTTCTTCTGACGGGATAGCGCTCTCGATATGCGACAGCCTGTCCCCGATGGCCGTTTTCGACAGGCTCCTCGATGTCTTCGATAGGCACAATGCTTGGCAACGTGATATGGATCGCATATGCCATACGGGCGGATCGCTCCAGGACCTGCTTGATGCAAGCGAGCCGTTTCTGCGCAATAACGTCGTCGTGCTCGACCCCGCTCTCAAGCTCATAGCCTACACGCGCAACACTCCTTGTGATGACCCGATTACGATGGAGCTCATCGAGCACGGTTACCACACAGAAGACAACATTCGGAAATTCAGATTGCATAAACGCTTCCAGCCTTGGATGGAAAGCGATGGGTTCGTCGTCAACGATTCGCATGAGATATGCAAATACACCACCGTCACGAAATCTTTCAAGGCACATTCGTCGTTTTCGCTCATTTCGGTCATGATGTGCAACGTCGAATCACCAAGTCGATATCTCTATGACTTGTTTGAAATGTTCACCGACGCCGTCGAGTTCTACGCGCTACGCGATTATCCCGACGGCAAGCCTTCGGGCAATGCGGTCGATTCGTTCCTGAACGATCTTGCCAACAATTTCTCGCCCGACGAAGAAACCGTTATCGAGCGTTGTCGTTTCGTTGGGCTTCCATTCGAGGCGACGTTTTGCTTGTTCTACATTAAGCCCGCTAAAGATTCCGTCCCTCGCTCACGCCTACTTGCCGATGTTTCCCTTGCCGTTGCGCCTGCGAAAACGATATCGATTGATGATGCAGTCGTGGTTCTTTGCTTCAATTGCTCAGCGAATCGCTGCAATGCGCAACATGCTTGTCGACATTGCGCCAAGGGCGGAACGACCATCACCCAGCGCTTAAACGCCATGATGCGCCGCTTCGATTTGACGTGTGGTCGAAGTTCGAGCTTCAGCAAGCTTTCGGGTTTTGCAACTGCATTCGCCCAGGCCCGTGCTGCGTACGAGTTTGGATTGAATTCCAAACGTGACGAGGACGCCGCATGCCGAGCCGCTTTGGAAGATAGCGCTGCTGACGCGAATCGCGACAGGGTTTTCTCGTTCGATGCGTGTTGCATGGATTATCTCGTGCGTCAGCTCACAACCGAGCAAGTCTCGCTCATCACCTCAAGCTATGCCGGATTGATCATAGGGACTATTGCAGAGCACGATGCGCAAGCGGGAACCGACAACTACGAGTTTCTTCATAGTTATCTCATGCTCGAACGGCGAACCTCGACGGTGGCCGACGCGCTTCACATGCATCGCAATAACGTAAATTACCGCATCGGTCGAATCGAGGAGCTTTACGATATCGACCTCGACGATGCAGCGCTCAGAGTCGATCTGCTCGTCGCCTATCGAATCCGCGAAGCTTTGTTGAGACAACATTGACGCAACGCTGCGAACACAGTCGCTGAAGCTAATCCAATACGGCTATTGTTCAAATTACACAAATACCTGTTGTCAACTGGCTGCAGATGGCCCAATGCCGCCATATTCCAAAACGCTAAGCTGGGTTAATACCTGTACAGCGAAAACGAACCGACAATCCGAAGGCGAGGGGATTTGCATGGATATGAAACAGTGGGTTTCCGACCAGATTCAGGCTAAAGAGAAGAAGGCCCTTCCGGTTCTTACCTTCCCGGCGGCAGAGAAACTCGGGGTCACGACCAAGGAACTTATCTATTCCGCAGACCTTCAAGCCCAGGCCATGAAATATATATACGATAACACCGACATGGCTGCAGTGCTGGCATTCATGGATCTTTCCGTTGAGGCCGAAGCGTTCGGATCGACAATTCGCTACAGCGACGACGAAGTCCCCACCGTTGTCGGCTCCATCGTGGACGAGGATAGCAACGTCGACGAGCTCGTCGTTCCCGACCCTCGCGAAGGCCGTACGGGCATATGCATCGAAGGGGTGCGCCTCATCGCGGAGCAGATCGATGACAAGCCGG
>CACZIP010000325.1 GCA_902781245.1 uncultured Coriobacteriaceae bacterium
CAAGCAGGTGCGACCTTGATACTGTATTGGCCATCACCAGGCGTATGGAGCGAAATCCGATGTGGATTTCTAATCGGGACCTGAAAATGGTTGCCTGCCACGATGCGGGCTCTTTCTCGTTGACGAGTCCCGAATGGAATTTCGCAGAACAATTTGGCTACCTACCGTACCAGACAGTCGAAAAACTGATGGAAACGGGAGAAATCGATGCAATACGCGCGAAATCACCAGCATTTATCTCGGGTAATACTGGATGCTTTCAGAATAATTACGCCACGAAGTCAATCTATCGCCACGATCGTCATTACGGTAATGTGTTTATCATCCAGTACTACAACACACTGACCGAGCGTGATCGAGAAATCGCCGAACAACTCGGCCAGATTCTCTCGTATTCCCCATTTACACAACGAGACTACACCAAAGAATATCCTATGGGGCTCATATTCATTGAGGAGCTCCTGGCTGGTGCAAAGTTGAACCCGAAGGTCGTTGAGCAACAAGCACAGCTACTTGGCTGGAGCAACAACGATCCCGCACTTGTCCTCGCCTGCATCCCTTCAAACCTCGGCAGCGGAAGTGATGAAATCGGTAACGAGAAGTCGATCCTCAGTGGCACGTGTTCTCTTCTGCAAGCGAACGGATTCGGGCAGAGCCTTGTTTTCGATGGATGCATCGTCACTATTCTTAGAGGAAGTCTTTCTAAACTCGCTAGCATGAAGGCAAAGGTATGCCGCATTGTTTCTATTAACGATTTTTGCGTAGGAGCTTCGGAGCGGTTTACCGACTTCTCGCACCTCCGATCGAACTACCACCAAGCTCGACTTGCTGCATCTTTCGGCGCGAGACAGCATATCGCTAGCATTTCCTACAGTGATGTTTTCATTCAGCATATCGCGCAGGAACTACAGGAAGCACTTCCGCCATTCGACCCCGTCGAGACGTTGCGGGCTTTCGACGAGAAGAATTGCGCTAATCTTTGTGAGACGCTCGATGCTTGGCTCGCCTGCAACGGAAATATGTCACATACCGCAAAAGAACTGCATGTCCATCGCAATACAGTCATCGCACGAATCGACAAGATTCGCTCCCTCACTTCACTCGATTTAGATTCTTTCGATACTCGGATTCGGCTTTATCTAGCACTCCGTACACCTTCTTCGAAATAAATCAGAAGCCTCATTGCAAATGACAATCTCGATTATTAAATCGTCTGCCGAATTGCAATTCTATCCGTGTTACGAATTTCTAACTTGTGTTACTATTCAATCGTCACGTAATCCTACGAAGGGGGACAAAGAATGAACACCCATGCACGCAAGCTACTCGCTGCCATCTTTGCAGCTATGCTCGCCATCGGCGTCTTCGCACTTGCTGGATGCTCGCAATCCAGCTCGTCAAGCGCTGTTTCAAGCACAGCTTCAAGCTCAGCAGCATCGTCATCAGCTGATTCTTCGGCTGCTGCCACGCAAACCATTACCGACATGGTCGGCCGCACTGTGGAAGTTCCAGCCAATCCTCAGAAGATAATCGGCGTTGGCTCTTCGTCGCTTCGCATGATCAGCTACCTGCAAGCAACTGACAAGGTTGCTGGCGTCGAGCTTGGCGAGCAGGAAGATTCCGTAACCTGCACCTATCGCCATGTCAACCATGACCTGTTCACCACCTTGCCAGTCATCGGTGAAGGCGGCTCGAAGGGCGTCACCCCCAACGAGGAAGCCATCATCGAAGCTGCGCCAGAAGTCATCATTGCGAGTATCGATAAAGACTCTGCCGATGCCCTGCAAGCAAAGACCGGCATCCCCGTTGTCTGCATCACGCTGAGCGACATCGTGTTCGACCAGGTGTTCTACGATAACTGCACAATGTTGGGCAAAGTCCTCAATGCCGAGGACAGGGCTTCTGAAATCATCAAGTTCATGCAGGATGCCGAGGCCGATCTGACCAAGCGCACCGCTAACGTAGAATCCAAGACCGCCTACGCCGGTGGCGTCAGCTTCCGCGGTGGTCACGGCTTCGCGGGCACCGAAGCAGGTTTCCCGCCGTTCGCAATCACCAACACTACCAACATTGCTGATACCGACAACGCTAGCGGTTGCTTCGACATCGATCTCGAAGCCGTATCCGCCGCACAGCCGGACTACATCTTCCTCGAAAGCGGAAACATCGGATTGGTCAAGGAAGATGTCACTGCCAATCCGGATTACTTCGCTAACTTGAAGGCAGTGCAGGACGGCAACGTGTACTCGCTGGTCTCGTATCGCTT
>CACZIP010000326.1 GCA_902781245.1 uncultured Coriobacteriaceae bacterium
GATTCGATATGGAGCTGTCAAAGTGCGCGATCCTACTAGTCAAAACTTTCCGGAAAACTTGCTCTAAGGGTCTTGACTACTCATAGCTGGTCTCCTTAAATATTCGTGCGCCGTTTTTCGACGGCGGTTGCAAGTTGGTTGATAGCCCGTTCGAGATACGAACGCTGCGTGGCGATGTTGATGCGGATGAAGCCCTCGCCGCCGGCGCCGAACATGTGGCCGCAGTCGAGCCAGAGCCCCGCTTCGTCTTCTATGAAGCGCTCCAGCTGCACGGCGTCGAATCCGAGCGCGCGGCAGTCGATCCAAGCGAGGTAGGTGCTTTCTGCTTCTATGAGTTGCAGTTCGGGAGTACGGTCTGCGAGCATTTCCTCGAGCAGTTGCCAGTTGCCCTCGAGGTAGTCCTTCAACTGGTCGAGCCAAGGTCCGCCATGTTCGTAAGCCGCTTGCGTTGCGGCCATGCCGAGCGTGTTGGGCTGGCTGTAGCCTACCGTCAGGTTTTCTCTGCGGAAAGCGCTGCGGAGACTCTCGTCGGGGATGATGATGTTAGCCACCTGCAAACCCGCCAGGTTGAAGGTCTTCGAGGCGCTCGTGCAGATGGCGTAGCGCTCTTCGAGGCCGGCTCTTTCGGCAAGCGTTGCGAGCGAGGTGTGCGAGAAACCGGGACGCGCGAAGTCCATGTGAATCTCGTCACTCACGATGATGACGCCGTGGCGCTTGCAGATGGTTGCAACCTCGGCGAGCTCGTCAGCGGTCCAGGCACGGCCGACCGGGTTGTGCGGGTTGCAGAGCAGGTACAGTTTTGCATCGGTGTCGACGATCGTGCGCTCGAAGGCATCGAAGTCGATGAAATATCGTTTTCCATCGAAGGGCAGCGGGACGTTTGCGAGACGACGACCGCTCGACTCGGCTACTGCCGAAAACGGGTAGTACACGGGCTGCTGCACCAGCACGGCATCGCCTGGTTTCGTGAAGGCGCGAATGGCGGTGGCCAGCGCGAACACGACACCCGGTGTTACAGTGACTTGTTGCTCGGGTGTATGGAAACCATATCTTTCGAAGCACCATGCATCGAGTGCCTTGAAATAATCCGGGCCAGGTTCGGTGTAGCCGAAAATGCCGTGCTTCGTGCGTTCAACGATCGCTTCGACGATTTCCGGTGCAGTGGGGAAGTCCATATCGGCGACCCAGAGCGAGAGCAGGTCAGCAGTGCGACCGCGCTTTTCGGGCCTGTCGAATTTCAGGCAATCGGTCCCATGCCGGTCGATTGGTGCATCAAAGTCATACGTCATACTTGCTCCTCAATACTGCGGGGCAGATTATTGCTCCAAGCATTGAAACACACTATGCATTGGAATGACAAACGGTCAACGATTTGCTCAGCGTTATGCCAGCGCTTGCTTGAGGTCGGCAATCAGGTCGTCGAGGTTCTCGACGCCCACCGACAGCCTCAGCAGCGTTTCGCTGATTCCGAGTTTCTCGCGAATCTCATGCGGCACCGAACCGTGCGTTTGCACCATGGGGTAGGTGATGAGGCTTTCGACGCCGCCCAGGCTTTCTGCAAACGTGATGACGCGCACGCGTTCGAGCACCTGTTCAGCTCGTTCTCGCGTGTCCGTGGTGAAGCTGATCATCGCCCCGAAACCCGACGATTGCCTGCAGCTGAGGTCGTAGTGCGGATGGTCGGGGTCGCCGACGTAGTGCACCTGGCAAACGTGCGGGTGGTTTTTGAGAAACGACGCAATCGACAAGGCGCGCTCTTGCTGCGCGTCGAGGCGTAACGGCATCGTCTTGAGCGAACGCAGCATGAGCCAGGCTTCGAACGGTCCGAGCGCATCGCCTTCGCTCAAGTAATCCATGAAGACGCGTTCGAGCAGAGTTTCATCGCGGATCACGACGAATCCGCATACGACGTCGTTGTGGCCGCAGAGGTATTTCGTACCGCTGTAGACCACCAAGTCGGCACCGAGCTCGAGCGGGCGTTGGTAATAACAGGTCAAAAACGTGTTGTCGACGATGAGCAGGGCATTATGCTCGTGGGCGATATCGGCGAGCGCTTGGATGTCCGAGACTTTCATCATGGGGTTCGTCGGCGTTTCGACGAAGAACGCGGAGACCCCGTCTTCGCATGCTGCGGCGACGGCGGTGAGGTCGCAGAAATCGATGGGCCGGAAATCCACGCCATATCGAGCGGCATAGACATCCTGGATACAGGTCGTCACCGACGAGGACGACGTCGCCGCTTTTGAACAGCTTGATGATGCACGAGATAGCAGCCATTCCGCTACAGAAGGCGAGGGCCTTCAATCCGCCCTCGAGCATGGCAATCGTGTTTTCCAGTTCGAGAACTGTCGGGTTGCCGCAGCGGCTGTAGGCGAATCCGGTTGATTGGTGGAGCGCCGGGTGGCCAAACGTTGCTGATTGGTAGATGGGCTGGTTGATGACACCCGCCCCATCCTCGAGCGAGCGGTATCCATGCACGGCTTTTGTTGCGAAGCTAAAGCTGTTGTGCCGTTCGCGATCAATGCCTAGGAGACCTTCGATTTCTTCGGCCATTGCTTTGAAGCTCGAATCATCCATTGCGCCTCCCGTTCGCTGCTCGTGATAGGTCGAGTGAGTCGGTGCCCTGACCCCTGAGTGAGTCGGCGCCCTGGTCCCAATGAGTCGGTGCCCTGACCCCTGACTCATTGCGTGCAATGGATCGGTGCCATGGCCCCAGATTCATACTGACTCCTGACTCATTGCCATTATGTATTAGCCAGATGATACGTTCGCAATGGGGAAATCGGTCATCTCGGTTTTTGATGGCCAATTATCGCGATTCCGCAATTGACAAATCCTAGAAGAAAA
>CACZIP010000327.1 GCA_902781245.1 uncultured Coriobacteriaceae bacterium
TCATTGTTTTTTTCGCATTTTTACTTGAAAACCGTGCAACGACCTTCCGAAACACCAGGAGTACCATATACCCCTATGAACGATAGAACCAAACAGCTCGAAATGACCGACGCCGATTTCTTAGGCTACGCTCCCGAAGAACTCGCATGTAACCAATGCGGCGGTGCGTTCTGCGGACTTCGCGTTGGTCGCGTTTACCAGGGTAAACCGCTCATCATGTGCTCGCGCAAAGACGAGGTGAAAGACATCCTCGCGCATCTGTCTCGACGCTAAACGCGGCAACTCGCTGACAGACCTTCCAAAATCTCGGAACATTCGAACAGTGACACGCGCTCTCGTCTAAACTGTAAGTGCACGCAAACGCGCGGGAAAGGAACCCACCATGACAGATGAGCGCATTTTCACGATGTCCGAAGTGGCAAAATCGAGCGATGATGCAGCGGTTAAGACGCTGTTCGCCAGCCACGAACATTCCAACAGCGTTGTCTGGGCAGTCAAACCCGGCCAGGAGGTTGCCTGCCACAAGCACACGACCTCGGACGACATCTGGATCGTCATGCAGGGCACGGGCCTTTTCCACCCGGAGCCCGGTCAGGACGTGCGCGTCTCTGCTGGCCAGGTCATCGTGAACCCCGCGGGCACCTGCCACGGCGTCACGAACGACGGCGACGAGGACTTCATCTTCGTGGGCGTCATCGCGCCCGTGCCGTCCGATTTCATCGCACTGTAATCGTAGAGCGCGTCAAGGAACCAATTCCCAGACCGACGAAGAGCGCGAATGGCTTGCCAAGCAGGACTTCTCGAACTCGGCCGAAGACGCCTACACAGGCTAGCGAAGGAAAGCTCGATGGAATACAGGCTGATGAACGACCCGGGCGACCATAAAGCATACGAAGAGGCGCGCAAGCGCGGCGAGCACGTCTACCTCATGAAGCTTGGGAAAGGGCCCCTCGTCATCGCGAACATGCCCGAAGAGCCCAAAGACCGCCATAGACACCCCGACCCTTCAACCTGCGGCTACTACGAAGGAGGCGAGGTGTAAGTCCAGGCGGCGATTTTGGGAAGCTGCTCAAACCGCCAGGATGCTTCCCGAATCGCCTGAGCCCTAAATCGCCGCCGTTGCGTTTTAGCAGCGGCTCTTCCAATCGCCGAGACCCTCGGCATCGAGGTCTTCGTAGGGCACGAAGCGCAGCGCAGCGCTGTTGATGCAATAGCGCCGTCCGCCTGCCTCGACGGGGCCATCGTGGAACATGTGGCCCAGATGGCTGTCACCACCCGAGCTGCGCACCTCAATGCGGTGCATGCCGAAGCTGCGATCATCACGCATTGTCACTGCGTCGTCGCTGATGGCGCGGGTGAACGCCGGCCATCCGCACCCCGAATCATACTTGTCGGCCGACGAGAACAGCGGATGACCGGTGACGACGTCCACATAGACACCGCGCTCGAAATGCATGTCGTACTCACCCGTGAACGCGCGCTCGGTACCTGCATGCTGCGTGATGGCATATTGCTGCGACGTCAGGAGCCGGCGCAATTCGGCGTCAGAGGGCTTGGGCCACGCCTCGGCTGTCGCCTTGGTTGGCGCCGTGGTCGGGCTGCCTTCCCCGCTTCGCTCGGTGCGCACATCTGACAAACTGGCGAAGTTCACATGGCAGTAGCCACCCGAGTTCTTGCGCAGGTAATCCTGATGGTATTCCTCGGCTTCGTAGAAGCATTCGAGCGGCATAAGCTCAGTCGCAATCAGCTGATCATATTTGGTTTGTTCAGCATCGAACACCGCACGAATCACCGATTCGTCAACGGAGTCGGTGAAGTAAACGCCCGTACGATACTGGCTGCCCACGTCATTGCCCTGACGGTTGACGCTCAGCGGGTCGATGATCGCGAACAGCTGCTCGACCAGCGTCTTCAAACTCACGATAGCAGGGTCATAGGTCACGCGCACCGTCTCGGCATGGCCCGTCGCGCCCGTGCACACTTGCTCGTAGGTCGGGTTGGCAACGCTTCCGTTCGCGTAGCCGTTCACGGCATCGACTACGCCAGGCACGAGCGAGAAATACTCCTCGACGCCCCAGAAGCAACCGCCAGCAAGATAGATTTCCTTCATCGCGCAACCT
>CACZIP010000328.1 GCA_902781245.1 uncultured Coriobacteriaceae bacterium
GATACGATTGCTTCACTGTTACTTTGCTTGAAGGCGCTTGACTTCGCCTTCAAGTGCGCGAGCAATCAAATCGCTTGAAGCTTCGTTGTTCTCGGAGATGTCGACAAGATCTTGCAGCGAGATGGCGTTCAGATAGCTCTCGAGGCTTTCGACGACCGCGCCATGCAGAAAACGTACGGTATTTGCGTAATCGCTGGCATTGCGGCTTGATTTCATGGGCACGCGAACGTGCTTCAAGTCGCTGTCAAACGCATCGAGAATGTCGCCGATTTTGATCTCGGATGCCGGGCGGGCAAGTACATAGCCGCCGTTCTTGCCCGGGCGTGCCTTGATGAGGCCGGCATTGCGCAGACGCAGAGCAAGTTGGATTAGATAATCACGAGGCACAGCCATCTCTTCGGAAATTTCGCGCGACGAACACGTATCGCCTTTAATCGCGAGATACAAAATAGCGCGAATGCCATAGTCGACGGATGCCTTCAACTTCATTTATCACGCCTTCTTTCCGAGCCGAATCGCAGTTCCCCATCGTAGTACACCGTTTCGGCGGCTCTCCTACCGAAACGGTGAATCGTAAAGAGTGACCGATTGCTCGGTCACTCTTTTTCTTGTTTCTATCTTGCGAATTGAGCCTTGTTCGTTTCTATTGTCTGAACAGCAATAGAAACGAAGTACATGGGTCAATTTAAGGACTTCAACTGCCAGTATTGTACCAAGTTTTCACCTTCAGTTAATGCTTTTCGTAGAACAATTTGGGGAATGGCGTTTTAAAAATGTCTGAATAGCTTCACATTCGTGCCTTTTTCGCGCTTTGGCAGGAAATGAAATCGTAGAAACATTCCCGCTTCATGCACCGTTGGGCCTTTCGCTCGTATATAATTTCGTAATTGTTTGACAACAGGCATGATAGAGGCGCGGCCTTCATCAGTAACCCCCGCATGACCACCCGAAAACCGTGGTCATTACGCCCGGAAAGGCGCAGGGGTGAAAGGGAATGCCGCCGAAGAGCGTCGCCAGTTTCCGCAGGCGGCGTATCTGGGGCGCTGGAGAACATCTTGCGCACTGCCGCTTGACGTGGAGAGCTATCATGGCCAACGCGAATTCCGGAAAGCTCCGAGATTCAACAGGCCATGAGCGATCATGGCCTGTTCCATTACGAGGAGGAGAGGACACATGGAATTCGTAGGGACCTTCTGGGCGCTCGTCCCGCCTATTGTGGCAATCGTGCTCGCGCTCATCACGAAGGAAACGTACAGCTCGTTGTTCGTCGGCATTTTGGTAGGCGCGCTGCTGCTAGCCCAATTCAATCCCGTCGACACGATTAACTACATGATTCTGGGCGAAATCGGCGAGGGCGAAGACGCCATGGGGGTTGGCTTCATCAACGCCATATCAGACCCTTGGAACGCCGGCATCTTCATATTCCTGGTCATGCTGGGCATCATGGTTGCGCTGGTGAACGTTGCTGGCGGTTCGGCGGCATTCGGCCGTTGGGCCTCCAAGCACATCAATTCGCGCGTGAGCGCACAGCTCGCAACATTCTGCCTGGGCGTTCTCATCTTCATCGACGACTACTTCAACTGCCTGACCGTCGGCGCAGTCATGCGTCCGGTCACCGACGCCGAGAAGATCTCGCGTGCCAAGCTTTCCTATATCATCGATGCCACCGCAGCCCCGATTTGCATGATTGCACCGATTTCCTCGTGGGCAGCAGCCGTTTCGTCGACCGCCGACGGCCTCGAGGGCGTCTCGGGCATTCAGCTGTTCATCCAGGCCATCCCCTTCAATTTCTACTCGTTGCTGACCATCGCGTTCCTCATCATTCTCTGCGTCATGGGCTTCGATTACGGTCCGATGGCGAAATCCGAGATGGAAGCGTACCGCACGGGCGATTTGGGTTCGCTGGGCAACGAAGACCCAGTCGAGAAGCCCAACGCCTCGCTGCTCGACCTGCTGCTCCCCATCATCCTGCTCATCGTTTGCTGCGTCATCGGCATGCTCTACGTGGGAGGCTTCTGGGATCCCGAGTCTGAGTGCGTCGGCGACCTGTCCGCTGCATTCGGCAACACCGATGCTTCCGTCGGCCTG
>CACZIP010000329.1 GCA_902781245.1 uncultured Coriobacteriaceae bacterium
GGCCTTCGGCACGAACAACGCGCATGATGCGCTGATCTGGATCGACCCCTTTTGGTCAGGGGGCACGACGGCACGCGCATGGTCGTATGCTTGCTGCACGAGACGGGCGATGCCCTTGATGTCATCGTCTGTCTCGGTCGGCAAGCCGATCATGAAATAGAGTTTGCAACGGCGCCAACCGGCAGCAAACGCCGCATCGATGGCGCCGAACAGGTCGTCTTCCGTCACGTTCTTGTTGATGACATCACGCAATCGCTGGGTACCAGCCTCGGGAGCAAACGTGAGCCCACCTTTCTTCTGGCCGGCGACGAGCCCCGCCATGTCAACGCCGAACGAATCGAGTCGTTGCGACGGAATGGAAATGCGCACACCTTTCCCCGCGCATTCGCGGTTCAAACGCGTGAGGATTTCGGAAATCTGGGAATGGTCGGTCGAAGAGAGCGACGTGAGCGAGACTTCGTCATACCCCGTCTCCGCTAGCCCCTCGAGCACCGAATTCACGATATTGTCAGCCGTTCGCTCGCGCACGGGACGGTACATCATGCCCGCCTGACAGAAGCGGCAGCCACGAGCGCACTCGCGGAGTATTTCGACATTCAAACGATCGTGCACAGCCTCGGTGAACGGCACGATGCACGGCTCCCATGCCGGGCTGTTCGCAAACCCGCGGAAAATTTGCTTTTCGATGAACGTGGGGAGGCCCTCTTCCCAAGGCTCGATCCATGAACCTGTTTCCTGCGCCTCGTCGGCTTCGCGCCAACGATACAGCGATGGCACGTACCACCCGTCATGCGCAGCGAGCGCACGCCAAATCTCGCGACGCGACGCTCCACGCGCCCGTTGGGTGCGAATAACTTCGAGCCCTTCGGGAAGCGACTCCTCGCCCTCCCCGATGTTTATAGCATCGAAGAACGGCGCATACGGTTCGGGGTTGAGCGCACATGGGCCGCCAGCGACGACGAGCGGGTCATCTTCCGCGCGGTCGACGGCATGAAGCGGCAAACCTGCCAGATCGAGCGCCTCGAGCACGTTGGTTGCCGCAAGCTCATGTGGCAGCGTGATGCCGATGACGTCAAATGCGCCAAGCGGAGCGCAGCTCTCGATTGAAAACAGGGGCAGCCCCTCTTTGCGCAGCGCATCGCACATGTCAGGTGCGGGCAGAAAACCGCGCTCTGCCACCATTCCATCGCGTGCATTGACCGCATTCACGAGAATGCGCAGCGCCTGGTTTGCCTGGCCCAACTCGTACGTGTCGGGATACATCATGCAGAAGCGAAAGCCGGCTTCGGGCTTGTAGACGCTTCCCCATTCATGGTTGATGTAGCGCGATGGACGCTCTGCTTTCGCAACGAGCGGCGCAACCTGAGGCCAGATGCTCTCGAACGAAACCATATCTAGCGAGCTGCAACCTGAGCTGAGATAGTCGAAGCTATCGTCGCGGCGCCCTTTGCTAAATCGGTGATAGCGTCAGCTGCAACCGGCGCGTATTTTGCTGCCTTTTCGCGTACGGCGGGAACAAGGCTGCTCACCTTGCCAGGGATGTCAATCGACGACGGGTCCTCGGCTATGCTCCGCGCTTTGGCGACAATCTTCGTGCCCTTTTCAGTTGCGCGCTCGAGCACGGCCGCAACTCCGGTCGCATCTTGGCCGCCCTCAAAGTACTCGATGACCGCATAGCCCAAAGCAGCCGTGCCGCCGTAGGCAACGCCCGGCCTGATGAGCCAGCCCAGAATGGGCAGGAACTCGGTGAGCTCGCGGGCAAGCGTGCGGAACAAGAATGCGCTGCCGACGCAGGCACCCAGCTCCTTCACGCGGTCCTTGTCCATGGCATAGCCATACGCTGCGGCAATCTGCAGCACCATCTTGGCCTGGTTGAGCGTCATGACCGGCATGTCCCAGATGATCTTCTCCCCGGACACGAATCTGACCCGCGCGCAGATGGTGCAGATTCTCTATAACCTCGAGGGCCGCCCCGCCGTCTCTTCCGGCAGTTTCGCGGACGTCTCGGCGGACGCGTGGTATGCCTCCGCCGTCGCGTGGGCCAAGAGCACCGGCGTCGTGCTGGGCTATGACGAGA
>CACZIP010000330.1 GCA_902781245.1 uncultured Coriobacteriaceae bacterium
AAAATACTGCGTATAGGAAAGTGAGTCAAGAAGAATTTTTAACAACTATGTGGCTTTATTGTTCTTTTACCAGGTTACAGGCTGTTTCCGTCACGTAAAGCCTTGAGCTTTGCGAGGGTCTCGGAATCGATACGATCGGCGACCGTGCGCTTCTGCGAAACTTTCGGCGTTTCGTCGAGCCGCACCTCGTCGTAATAGCGCTCGACTTCGATGCTGAATCCTTCGGCGCTCATGCGATCGACGCCCAATCCGAACACAGTGTCTTGAACCTGGGCGTCACTCGTCACAACCATGACTTCATAGCCGTTCTCGCGCCCTTGGAATGCAAGCTTCTCGATTACTTTGTCAGCACTCGAGCCCGCAGGTGAAAAGATTATCTTCACGCCACCAACGCGTTCTGCGTCGCCGGTCGACTCGACGTTTCCACCTCCGTCGAACACGATGGTTGCGCGCCATTCCTTGCCGGAATAGTGCACAACATCGTTTATGAGCATCTCGCGCGCACGATTGAACCAATCGTGATCGTAATCGGGCATGTTCAGCGAAATGTTCTTGTAACGGCTTCCCGACCTCAGGACGTTGAACCCGTCAACGATAAGCATGCGTTTTCGTGTCATCGCCATGGCGATCAAACCTCTCGGATTTCCTCGAAACGCTGAGACGATGCGTTGAGTTATGCGAAGTCAAGCAAATTTGTGTTTGAGACCTTGGCTCAATCCAAATTTGCGGTGAGCGAACTCAGCGTATCGTCTCAGCACCTTGAGCAGATTCAGACTACCAGTTCTGGCGCAACCACTCGTACATGCACGCAGTCGCTGATTGAGCGACGTTGAGCGACTGGATCTCGCCCATCATGGGCAGCTTGCCAGCCATGTCGCAATTCTCGAGGACGAGATGCGATATCCCCTCTTGTTCGTTGCCCATGACGAGAACGATTTTGCCCTTCAGGTTCACATCCCACAACTCGTTGGAGGAATGCTCGGTTGCTGCACAAACCCAGAACCCTTCTTTCTTGAAACGCTCGAGGGCATTCACGATGTTCGATGTTTGCGCGATTGGAAGATGCGCTACGGCGCCTGCTGAGCTCTTATATGTAGAGGCTTCGACATGTGCGCTACGCTTGTTTGGGATTATGACCCCGGAAGCGCCAACCGATTCTGCAGAGCGGATGATGGCGCCGAGATTTCCAGCATCTGTCAGGTGGTCGCACACAACCACAAGTGCGCGACCGTTATGTTCGGCAGCATAGCTTTCTGCAGCGTCGACAATATCCCCAATTCCCTTGTAGGGGAACGGCTTGGTTTCGGCCATTACACCCTGATGGCTTCCTCGGGCACTTTTGCTATCGAGCTCAGCTCTCGGTACGTCGATGACTGGGATTTCGCGTTGGCGCGCTTTCCGCAGAATGTCGTTCACCATCGGATCACGCTTTGCGTTATCTGCAAGCAGGATCTTCTTGAGGGGAACGTCCGTCTTCATCGCTTCGATGACCGGCCTCTTTCCTTCGACGTACTCTGCCATGTTCTTAGCTCCTTAGAGTCAATGAGTCATTGGGGCTGACCCAATGACTCATTTCAAATACAGATATCAATCCCAGTTATTCCGCGAACAGCTCATCGAATGCATCGAGGCCAGCGCCTGTCGAGAAATCGACGCGATTCGTGAAATCGAGCAGGTCGGCAACCTCTTCGAGGGCGACGTCTTTCTTCTGACCGTTCTTGCGAAGCTTGATCTCAACTTTGCCTTCCGCAAGGCCACGCTTGCCAATGACAACCTGGAGAGGCCAGCCGATGAGATCGGCGTCCGCAAACTTGACACCAGCTCGTTCACTACGATCGTCAATTGCAACTTCAAGACCACGTGCGGCGAGCTCTTCGGCTATCTTCTCTGCAGCAGGCTGCACAAGATCGTCTCCGATTGTGAGCGGAATAACGCACACATGCGCAGGTGCGACGGACAACGGCCAGATTATGCCCTGGTCGTCATGGAACTGCTCGACAATGGCAGCCATCGAGCGCTACCTCGAGCTCGGCGGACGCCGCACGCTCGACGACGGAACGCCGGTCG
>CACZIP010000331.1 GCA_902781245.1 uncultured Coriobacteriaceae bacterium
CCCGCTCTCTCTGCTATGATTCTACTCAGAAGAACTCCGATTGGGCCGATTTAATCGCTAAAGGGTATCGGCTCTACCCCAGTTAAAGTTACTCACACGCTCGCGTTCGACTTCCCATTCCTCGAGGATGACGCTCCCGCGATACTTGTACAAACCGTAAATGCCGCAGAATTCATGGTCGAGCAGCGTGAACGTACCACCAATAGACGTGACGAACTCCGCTGCGTTCGCGTTGAACGCCTTGCTCTCGAACACATACACCTTCGCAATGTTGTCGCGGCTGCCCGTGGGCGCCAACATGACACCGCTGCCGAACTGGATCGGTACGCCGTCGGTCTTCATGCGCACGTTCTCGACGAGCATCTTCGGCTCGAAATATGCAAGCCAGTTGCGGCGCTTGAACTTTGCGCACTCCGCCCACAAAAGCGTGAACTTCTGGCTCTCATCACGATAGATTGCCTCGATGAAATCCTGGTATGATTTCGCGCCTTCCAAATGCGCAGC
The DNA here is from genome assembly GCA_902781245.1 of uncultured Coriobacteriaceae bacterium. Taxonomy (GTDB): domain Bacteria; phylum Actinomycetota; class Coriobacteriia; order Coriobacteriales; family Eggerthellaceae; genus UBA9715. Next base: position 505 of record CACZIP010000331.1, read on the forward strand.
GAAATCGGGCTTGACCTTGTCGCCCGTCGTCGTGTACATGAAGATGCGATCGAGCACTTCGCGAGATTTCGCGGGGGCCTTAGCGATGCTTTCTTTCAATTCTTGGCAATCCATAATTCAACTCCTTTACGGGAAGGGGCGACACGCGGCCGCCCCTTCCTCGAAAGCTAACTCAATGAACGGTGATCACTAGGCGTTTGCAGGCACCCAGAGGTACTGCTCGGGCTTCTCGGCGAGCTTCTTGGCGAGTTCCTCGACCGGACCGAACTCCATGCACTTGGCCTGGCAATGGAACACGCAGGAAGGCAGCTTGCCCTTTTCCTGGCGGTCGGCGCACAGGTCGCAGATGCGCGTGAAGGCCGGGATGTTGTCGTACACGTAGCGATCGGTCGGATTGCCTTCGGCATCCTTGATCGGCCACGGGCCGTTCGTCATGACTTTGACACCCCACTGCTCGAGCGGCAGGTTGTGCTCGGCCTGGCATGCGACTTCGCAGGAGTAGCAGCCGGTGCAGTACTGATAGTCAACCAGAATTCCGTTCTTCGTCATTACAGGTCCTCCTCACTGCAACGATAGATCTTGCAAAGCGTGCACTTCAGGTCAGCGCCGAAACCGGTGCGGCCAGGCTTGTTGGCCAGCAGCTGGTTGATGTTGGACTGACGGAAGCCGTACAGGTTGGGCTCAGCGCCATCCTGCTCGGGGAACCACCAGCCGTGCTGGGCGGCAATGGTACCCTTGTGCACTTCGTAGGTCACGCGAGCGCGCTGACGGGCGCGGCCGCGATGGTTCTCGATCCAAACCCAGTCGCCCTCGCTGATGTTCTTGGCAGCAGCGTCCTCGGGATGAATCTGGACCCACGGATCGGGGGTGAGCTGACGCAGATACGGGATCTGACGATGCTCGGAGTGGAAGAACGAGGTGGTACGGGCGCCGGTGATCATGATCAGCGGGTATTCCTCGTACAGGTCGGGCGTGGTCACAGGACCGATACCCGGCTCTTCGATGTAGGGCAGCGGATCGTAGCCGTAAGCACCGAAGAGGACCGAGCTGAACTCGACGCGGCCGGTCGGCGTGTTGAAGCCGGGCTCACCGTCAGGACGCATGAGGCCCTTCTCGTACTTCTTGTAGACATAGTGCTGATAAGCCGGGCCATGTTCCATGAGCTCGCGGAACGTAAAGCCGGACGGCTTGACGATCTCGTCGTAGACCTCGTCCTCAGTTGCCCAAGGCCACGTGTGCTGCTTGCCCTCGGGGCGCTGGATGGCGGCGTTGAACTCGTCGTCGTTGTCGAAGTACTGAGCGAGCTCGCGGTTGATCTCGCAGTCGGACTTCGCTTCACCCTCGGCGGCGCAGCCACCGGTGATGGCGGACAGGAAGTAGTAGTGAGCACGCACGGAGTGCTTCTCGGCCCACGTCTGAACCGGCATGACGATGTCGGCAGAGCTCTGGATGGTCGGGTTCATGAAGATGTCGCAAGCAGCGATGAACTCGGGCTTCTTCATGGCCTTGTACCAACGGTCGACCTCGCA
>CACZIP010000332.1 GCA_902781245.1 uncultured Coriobacteriaceae bacterium
GAAGCTGTCGCCCGCGTGCAGGAAGATGCAGGCGAAGCGCGCGTCGGCGTTGCCCATGGCCAGATGGATAAAGACGCGCTCGAGCATGTCATGGAAGACTTTTCCGCTGGCGAACTCGACGTGCTGGTCGCCACGACCATCATCGAGAGCGGCATCGACAACCCGCACACGAACACGCTGATCATCGAGGATTCCCAGCGACTTGGCCTCGCCCAGATGTATCAGCTCAAAGGTCGTGTCGGACGCAGCTCGACGCAGGCGTACGCCTACTTCATGTTCCCCGACAACATCCCGCTGACCGAAGAGGCCATAGCACGCCTCACCGCACTCAACGAGCATCAGGACTTGGGAAGCGGCATGCGCATCGCGCTACGCGATCTCGAAATCCGCGGTGCAGGCAGCATGCTGGGCGCTGAACAGCACGGCAACATGAGCGCTGTCGGCTTCGACCTGTTCGCACAGATGTTAGCAACTGCGGTCGCCGCCACGAAGGAAGGCGACCTCAAAGCTGCCGACGCGCTGCCACCGGCATTGTCCGACATCACGATTAACGTTCCTGGGGCAACTTACCTTCCTGAAGAGTATGTGCCCGCGGCTGACGAGCGCGTCATGTGGTACCGCCGCATTGCGAGCGCTTCGACCGAGGCACTGGTCGAGCGCATCTACGAAGAACTGTGCGAAAAGCATCCGGACATGCCGCAGGAAGCCGAAAACCTCATCACGAAGGCGCATATCAAAGCATTCGCCCACGAGCATCACATCGACCTGGTGTCTGTTGTCGCAGGCAAGCTCGTGATAGATCCTGTCGACATACCGTCTGAAAAGATGCGTTCACTGCGTCGCGCGAAGGCGACCTGGACGCCCGACAAGCGAAAGCTGCGCCTGCCCCTCAAGTACTTTGCTGCCGACGATGATGCCCAACTGCTCGAGGGCATATTAGCTTTCCTGCGCGATCTCGCCTAGCCGAAGTTAAACGTTGCCCAACAGCACGGTCTCGAGATGGCGCTCGGCGATCGTCTTCAATCGCGCGAGCGTCGCACGTGGCGTCGGATCGACATCGGTCATACGATGTTGTGGGAAGAACCTCGTCAGATGATACGGAATAGATGAATCGAGCGATGCGAGCCAAAGCGCCATCGCCTCGATCTGCGCTTCGTCGTCCGACAAGCTCGGCACCACGAGCGTGGTGACTTCGAGATGGCACGTCGGCATCTCAGCCAACAGCTCGATGGTGCGCTTGACCGTGGCCAGGTCGCCGCCGAGCGACCGATATCCTTCGTCGGTGAAGCACTTCAAGTCGATGTTCGCAGCATCTATGAGCGGTGCAATATCGCGGATGATCTGATCTGTAGCCATGCCGTTCGATACGAGCACGTTCACAAGACCTTTCTCGTGAGCCATTCGGCTCGTATCGCGCAGGAACTCCCAGTTGATAAGCGGCTCGTTGTAGGTGTACGCAACGCCAATACAGCGGCGCGAGGACAGGCCGAGAGCGGTATCCACGATTTCCGCAGGCGAGACGACACGCCAACTCACCTCGTCAGGACCCACCTGCGCAATCGACGCGTTCTGGCAGAACGGGCATCGCATGTTACAGCCGTAGCTTCCGAGCGACAAAACAGTCGTGCCGCCACGCCAACATGAAATCGGCTTCTTCTCAATCGGATCGAGCGCAAGCGAGGTGATGCGGCCGTATCCCTCGGCTACAACTTCGTCGTCACGACCACACCGCGATCGGCAAAGACCGTAAAAACCTTCTCCCAGACAGCATGCATGCGGACACGTCGTACAGCAGGTCATGGCTTTACCTCACGCGCGGTTCGCCGCCACGGGTATGGCGCACAACCTCGAAGCGTTCGAGCTCGACGTCATCGTCTGCAGGGTCTATGCCGGCTTTTTGCTTGGCAATCATCAGCTGATAGCCGACCGTATCGACGCCGTCGAGGTTGGGAAGCAGAAGCCCCCGCTTCCAACCCTTGGTCACGATGACGCCGTAGCGCGCAGGATCGAGCTCGTCGG
>CACZIP010000333.1 GCA_902781245.1 uncultured Coriobacteriaceae bacterium
ACGTCGATAGCTCCTCGCTTTCATCGGGCTCGATGCCCGTCAGAAGGTACGGCACCGCAAACGCGGTCGGTATCATGACGCCCGCTGAGTTCTTGTACCAGACAAAACCGTCCATCTGCTCAAGCATCGCCGGATCGTCTCGGAAAACCTGCTCGAAAACCTTCGTGTCGTAATTGTCGAGCACGAACACCACGACGTTCGCCTTGTCAGACACTTCGAACAGTCCGTCTTCGGTAACGACAATCGGCCCGTTTGCACTTGTGTCGTCATCGCCTATAAACAAGCTGGCAACCCCGACGCCCTGGATGATGAGCAAAGCGACGCTCGAACAGGCTACGATTGCACGCGTCACCCTCGGCTTTCTCAGGCAAACAACCAGAGGGACAACGATGACGACGAGCCAGACTATTGCGGAGACGACCATCGAAGCCATGTGATCGCCAACCCAATTGACGTCCTTGCCGTTTGCTTCGGGCAAGCCCCCGTTCAAGAAAGCAGCTTGGATATAGCATGCGCATCCAACGCAAAATGCGAGCGTCAACAACCCGAGATACCACTTCCCTCGGAAGATCGACAACACAAGGGAAATCGCCAACGCAACCGCGAGCGCAAAGACCAACATGATGCCCCATACATCGGAGAGCCCGAAAAGGAGGTCACCAGAGGCTCCTGCGATAAGCTCCACAGGGGCCACAAATAGCACCGTCAAAGCACAGAAGGCACTGACAAGAAAAGCGAGCCCGAAACGAGCAGGCCACTTCATCCTGAAAACCGAGCTCTGATCTCCGGCTTTCACGCCGAAATCTTCAGGTATTCCGCCAAGCCCCTCGATGCCCATTGCCATGTTAGCGGGACTTGCGTCAATTCGAGACACGTCTTGCTCGACAATCTTGTTGGCATTCTCATCAATTTTCAGCAGCTTGAAAAGCGCACGACGCGTGCGCCTGAACGCTACACCTGCAACAGCACTAAGCGCAACGGCGACACCCGCAACAGCCTGGATGGTGTAGGTCATCACCGATGGGTCGACATAGGCATAAGCGCATTGCGGCGTGCCTACGCTCAACACTAGGCAGATGGCCAAAAAGGCTACTACATCATAAACAACAACGACGAGTCGCTTGACCAGGATCTTCGAAGGCATCGCCTACTCATCTTCTCCAGCCGATTTTCTTGCCTCCTGCTTCGCAAGTATCGCTTCAAGCAGATACTCACCAGCCGCTTCACCACCGTGGCCAATATTGAATATGAAACCGCGACGCACCTGCTCGATCCTCTCCTGCCATTTGGGCCAATTGGCGAACATGTCCTCTATGGTCTCGCCGATTCGCTCGGCGTTCTCGGGCGCGAACGACACGCCCACGCGGTTGCGCAGCGTGATGTCCGTCGGCTCGATTCCAAGTTCTTTCCAGTAGGGGTTTCCCACTTTCATAGGAGTGTCCACGAAAATGCACGGCTTGAGCGTCGAGAACGAGAATTCGCAGGCAACGGACGACCAGTCGGTGATGAGCACGTCAGAGGTCCAAATCGTTTCGTTGGACGAGAAGTCCTTCTCGAAGTAAAGCTCGCTTTCGGGAACGTCGGCGTAGCGCGCCTGCAGCGCCTCCCAACGAGCCCTGAAGCGCTTCGTGTACTCGGGATGGGGCCTTACGATGACACGCCATCCTTTGTCAATCAGACCTTTCATGAGACCTTCGAAACACGAGTCGAGAACGTTGCCCTCTTGCCACGATGGGGCAATGAGCACAGTGTGTTTGCCGTCCTCCTGCTTTTCGAGTGATTCGTAATTAGCTATCTCTTCGTCGATGAGATCGTAACCAGCTTCGACCAGATTTTTCGCAGGCAACTTGTACAGCTCCTCAGCACGACGCACCTCTGCTACTTGATGCGGCCCGATGCAGAGCAGCGTGTCATAGCTGTCATATGCGGTTTTCGTCGGGGTGAGATGGCATGACATCATGTGGTGGAACATGAAGACGTACTCGATGTCCTTGCGGATGTAGGAGCGCTTGATGTAG
>CACZIP010000334.1 GCA_902781245.1 uncultured Coriobacteriaceae bacterium
CGAGCCACCCCTTCAGGATGGCCTCGCCCATCTTCCCGCCACCGATGATGGTGATTGAGATTCCGCTCATGGCTTACAGAGCACCTTGGTTGCGCAGGCGGCGCTTCTCGTCTTCGGAAAGCGCGTTGCCGCGTGCAATGGCGAACACCTTGTCGCCGGGGCACTCGACGTTGGCATCGAGCGCGCTTGCAACGCCAAACGAGAAGTCGAGAATGCGCTTCGACAGGTCGTCGGGGGTGTTGCGCATGACGAGCACGACGACGTCGCCAGCCTTGACAGCCTTGGAAACGCGCTCGACGTCTCCATAGACGGTGGGCTTGACCACCGTGAGCGAACGCATGGGCGCGTGGGTGCCGGAAGCGCCGGTCGAATACGCCTCATAGGGATCGTAGGAACCGGTCGACGCCGAATCGGTCGAACGCGTCGGCTCGAACAGCGAGTTGTAGCCATCGGAGGTCGCACGCTGCGAGTCGCGCAGAGCCGCATTGTGCGCGGGCGAGGAAACAGGTGGGATCGTCTCGTCGATAACGCTGCGCGTACCGTAATGCGTGACGTTCTCGCGCGAATCACGATCAAGCGGGTCGCGGTTCAAACGGTCGGGAATGCGCGTGCTTTCCTTCACGTCGTCGATCGAGACCAAGCGCGGGCCCGAATCGCCGCGGCGATCGTAGCTGCGGTCGTAATCACGATCGTGGTCGCGGTCGTACGACGAACGGGACGAACCGGAACGACGGCTCGACGAGCGATCGTCGAAGTCGTCTTCGTAATCGTCGTAATCGTCCTCGAAATCGTCGTAGTCGTCGTATTCCTCATCATCGTGGTTGCCGAAGCCCAGACGCGCTTTCAAGTCGTCGAGCATGCCGCCGGCTGTCGCCGTGTAGTTCTTCGCCATGGAATCACCTGCTTCGTTTCTCGGTACTAACCATATATATGGTACTCGAATAATCGCTGATGACACTATATATCATTAGAAATCAACTAGTTAATAAGTCATCGGATTGACAAATGGGGCTCATCTAAAGGAACGGTCCCTTTCGATCAGCTAGAACGTAGGGCTGAAGATGGCACGACCGATGCGGACAATCGTTGCGCCTTCCGCAACTGCTTCCGGCCAATCCTCAGACATGCCCATCGACAGTTCCGTGAAAGAGGCTGCCTCATCTTCGGGCAGCTCTGCGCGCAAGGAGTCGCGCAACTCGCGCAGGCCGACGAACGTTTCACGCGCCACTTCGGCGTCGCCCTGCGGCGCCATAGTCATGAGACCGCGCACGCGCACGTTGGAAAGCGTGCGGCACACCTCGAGCAGCTCGCGCACGTCCTCGGGTGTGCGGCCGCTTTTCGATTGCTCGCCCGATACGTTGACCTCGAGCAACACGTCCTGAACGATGCCGTGCTCGCGGGCGATCTCATCGATCTTGCGTGCATGGCGCTCCTCGAACAGCGAGTGAATCAACGTGGCGCGACCTACGATGTCGCGAATGCGCCTCGACTGGATGTTGCCAATGAAATGCCAGTTCACATCTGTGAATTGATCAGCTTTTGCAATGAGCTGATCGGGGCGGTTCTCACCAAAATCGCGTGCGCCGCCTTCGATAGCCAGGGCCACATCCTCGGGCCCGACCGTCTTCGACACGGCGACAAGCGTCACTTCATCGGCGCGCCTGCCGGCGACAAGGACCACCCGTACGCGGAGCATGAGCTCGATGCCTGGCACGGAGCGGACAAGGACATCCGCGACTGGAAGAGCGCCAAGGAGGCGCTCTTCTGCCCGACCGACGAGATGATCAGGAAACTCGGGCTCCTCCATGTGCCGGCCATCCGGAAGAAGGACGGCATCTCCTGGAAGACGGGCGTGGCCGGCGCATTCCCCTGCGTCCCCAACGCCATCCAGGGCCTGCTCTACGCGCTGGACGACCCCTATACCTTCTATTATGACGAAGAAAACTGGGCCAGCCTGCTGGAGGACGAGGAGGGTGAATACACCGGCATCGGCATCCAGCTGCTGGGCAACTAC
>CACZIP010000335.1 GCA_902781245.1 uncultured Coriobacteriaceae bacterium
CTCGATTGATTCAATCAAATCACGTTCCGAATCAAACGAATCCCAAATGTCGACATTACGCTGCATGTTCAACCAATACTCCGGCGAGGTACCAAATAGGCGCGCTAGGCGCAACGCCATGCTGGGGCTCAACGCACGCCGCTCACTCACAAGCTGGTTGACTGTCTGTCGCGACACGCCGATCTTCGACGCAAGCTGCGCCACAGACAGCCCGAAGTCGGGCATAAACTCCTCGCGTAGCATCTCACCCGGATGCGTGGGTCTGCGTCCGATTGTTGTCATGCGATCAGACATGTTGGCACCTCCTAATGGTAGTCGCAAAACTCGACGTCAAATGCATCTTCGTCCTAGTTAACCCGACGCCGCTTTCCGCGCATCCGCAGCCTTCGAGGACATCGAGCCGAGCTCAGACTCGTATTCTTGCATCCGCTGGGCGCACGCATCCGCCTTGGCGTCATCGCCCGTCGTGCGGTATGCATGCTCCAGGACCGCCTGCTCGTAATAGAACGCAAGCGCACGGCATTCGGCCACCTCGGTGCTGTAGGTAGTGTGCTTGTCCATGTCTTGCACCGCCGTCTCGTACAGATCGCCGAACCGGCCAGCCTCGGCCTCGTAGAGGTAATCGCGCGAATCGTAACTGACCGTATGGCCTTGTGACACTTCCCTGATTTGATACGTTGCCGCCACGAAGATAATGACCACGATAACCGCGACGATTGCCGTGATCACCTTCAGCGGGGATCGGCTGCTTTTCCCAACTTGCGTCATGATGCGATTCCCTCCTCGATCATCGCGGCCAGCTTTTTCTTGGAGAGATTCGGAATGTCCTCAATGTCTTTATCCGTAAGCCCGAAATACGCCTTGGCGATTGCAGCCGTGCGATTTCGCAGGTCATCGTAATAGACGCGCTTGTCGGGCGGCAGGTATCGATCGGCGTCGTCGGAATACCGATCCTCGAGCGTGTAAATGCGGTTGAGGTCCTCGGCTATGTACTCGCACGTGTCGCCGATGCGATTTGGCTTGTACCAAAAACTCGAGGAGTCGTTGAGCGCGGCGACGTACCGCATTAGGTCGACGTATGCGTAAGCGGCCATCTCAAGCCCCTGGTATGGGTTTTCGTAAAAAATCCCGATGTCGTTTGCGCTGTAGTACCCGACGAATTTCCCGTAATCGCCCTGCTCGAGATAGGAATCCATCACCTGGTAGTCCTCGGCTGCGGTGCGTTCCACGTTCTTCTCGCGGATCGAATAGCCGATGTCCCAGGAGTTCGCCAGCAAGATGACGCCAGCAACCAACGCCACAAGCAGGATCGACAAAACGACGAGCCAGCTTCCCTGGCGTTGCAGGAAGGACGTCTTCTCCATGACGCTCTCCTGGGTGCGCTGGTACTCCTGGCGGTAGCGGGCCATGTCGGACTGGTGCTGGACCGCCATCGTGTTGGGTGTGTTGCAATAGGGGCAGACTGCGTCCTCGATCCCCATTTGCCCACCGCAGTTCGGACACTTCATGCTTGACTGCTTCCTATCTGATCGTTCCGAGCTCACGCAAGCGCGGCTCGAGATTGCGCTTCAACTTCTTATCGTCAACGCTGCCTTCGTCATCGAGCACCGATGCGGCAAAGGCGGTAATCTCTTCCTTGTTCATCTGAAGCGTATCCTCGAGGAATTCCCACGCGAAGGCACGATATTCAGCTACCCGCGCTTCTTCCGCATCCGTGAGCTGGTCATATGCGCGTTGCCCGCTCTCGTCGAGCTGCGCAAGCTCGATGGCCAGCGAAACCGTCCAGGCGTAGTCTTCAATGTCGCCCTTGCCTTCGTGGAATTCGGACTGGGCGAACTTGATGGTCTCCCAATCGTTGTAAACCTCCAGGTAGTCGACATGCTCCCACGAGAACAGCGCATCGAAGCCCGGCTCACCGCCCCGGGCCTGGGCCCTGAAAGATTCGCGCGCTTGGTAGCTTTTAACTTCCTGACGCTCATCATGCCGCTCCATACAGTTGTAGGCGAAGAACATCACGGCGATCGCGGCAACCACAGCAACGACGATGAGGACGATGCGCTTGGCGTTACTTTGCACGTTGTCGCCGAAATCGTCTTCCGCGTCTTCCGCAAGCTGGTCGGTCTCGTCCTTCAGGTCGTCAAGCTCGTTCATGTACGCTTTCTCGGCACCAACTGGGTTGAGCGCGCCGCAGTAAGGGCAGCGCGGATCATCGACTGAGTGAACAGCCCCGCAATTGAAGCACTTGACCTGCCCGTCGGGTATGTATTCGCTGTTGTCGTTTTGCATATTTCGCTCGATTGGCGTGTTTTCAGGACATCACAAGGATACGCCAGCGACGCAGATGTGTCATGCATGCTGCGCGAAGGAAAAGGCGGCCTGTAGCGGGAAGCTGTCCTCTTGTCGCAAGCTTTGTTGTTCGGGACTAAACCCCGAACAACACAATAGCTGAATCGAGAGAATCGCCCCCATGACACAGGGCTGTTTCACCTGGATCCAACCAAATCGGACGCAAAAACAGAACGCCAGCCCTTCAAGCGCAGCACTCAACGACTGGCTTGCACGAATTTAAAGTGAAAATGCCAAAAAATCGAGGATATCTGAGGATTTTTCGAGGTGACAAATGTTACCGATTTTTTTCGGCATCTCTGAACTGGTCATTCGTTGGTCAAGTATTTCCCAGGGTGCGAAAAATGCCCCCAAATCCTCAGATATCCTCGATTTTTTGGCATTTTTACTTAAGAACTGTGCAACAGCAGCCCAAACCGTCCTCGGCGCAAGCCAACACCGTTTTACAGAACCGTGTCACCCGTTCCGTCGACGTTGATCATATGGTTCTGATGGTCCTCGCCACGATAGAACACGTAGTCGCCAACGATGCAGACGTTATCCACGCTCTCGTCCACCAGCATGTTCATACCCGATGAGCCAAGCTGCGCGCGGTACAGGTGCAGGTCGTTGTTCATCTTCGAAATCACGCCGTGCTCGCTGATGGTCGGGTCGGTGAACCCGCCGGGGAACACCGTGAAGCATTCGTTCGTCTCGAGGTTGATGGCGCGCTCTTCGTACTTGTTCATGTCGTAGTACAAGATCCATCCGTCCGCCACGCACAGCTTCTCGGCCGTCGAATTGGTCAGAACCCGCATGTCGCTGCCATCGAGGTTGGCGCTGTAAAGCTTGCGCGCGTCCTCGTTGTTCGACCAGTAGATCCGGCCATCCCACAAATTGAGGTGGTAGGTCTCCTCGAGCTCGTTCTCGCGCTTTACATCCGTACCGTCCATGGCCATGCTGTAGAGGCGCAACTTGTCCTCGGCCGACTTGAAGTAGATGCGCCCATCCGCAATCATCATGTCCTCGGTCGTGCCCATGAAGATGTTCGTCGAATTGCCTCCGTTGGTGTCCATGCTGTAGATGCCCGAGGCAGTCCGATAGTAAATCACCCCGTCAATCAAGCCGATCTGGCTGCTGGGCTGATCGTTGAGTTTGGTCTTCTCGGAACCGTCGAGGCGCATCTTGTAGATGCTCTGCGCATCATTGCTCTGATAGTAGATCCACGTGCCGTCGGAAGCGGCGATGCCGCCATTGAGGTAGTTGCACTGGAGGTTGCCCTCGGTGCCCGAATTGGTGGGATCGGCGATGGTGACGCGACCGCCCTCCTGGTAGGTTGCAACCGCATCGGTCACACCGCCT